>NZ_MDAW01000011.1:0-27796 GCF_002875385.1 Vibrio sp. 10N.222.52.B12
GTACAGATAAGAAACGGAGTAGTTGGCTTCGACTAAACTTACGGCGAATAACGTCTTTGCCAGTGTGATTCCAACCGCATGAAAGCAGTGCTTGCCTAAATCGATACCTAAGATGTGAATGGTAGACATATGGTTCACCTCGTTCTGAGAGCCTACTCTAAGCGTAGGGCTTGAGAGTGAGGCGGACCATATAATTAGCCCCGTCCATGCGGGGCTCTATCAGGAATCGCTAAGTTTACTTCTTCAGATTCATTTCTGATTCTACAGCGTTGGTTTCGATGTCTGGGTTAGAAGACAGTTTGCCTGTTGCCCAGTCATTCATGTGTTTTAGAATAGCTTTTAACGCATGTTTTTCAGTCGGCGCTTCTGATGTTTCAACTTCAATTTTTTGCTTAGGGTGAGAACCCGTTGCGTCTTCAGCCACGTGCAACCAATCTGGGTGCCAGTAATAAGGTTGACCTGATGGTGTGCTCCATGCATGAACACCGTTGGTTTCGCCTTTGTATTGGATGTCGTTTTCGTTGTACTTAGTCATTATTATCGTCTCTCATAGTCATGAGTTGAGGTGTGCATCACCATTACTCTATAAATGTAACAGATGTCATCGAAAATAATGTGACAACTATCTATTAATCTTGTTGATAAATAATCGATTCCGCTGCACAGCTCTCATTCAGGTCAGTTAAAGTACTTTTTCTGATAGTAACCCTATTTAAATTAGGTGCTTAGCTCGGTTTACTGACCATTCAAATGCTTGATGATAGCCGCTTTAGCGTGTTCTTCAGTTGCCGTTTCACCAATTGGAACGTCTAAGTCCGCTTTTGGGTGGACTCCGAGTGCATCTTCTGCAATATGTAGCCAATCTGGATGCCAATAATATGGGTTACTTCCTTCTGGGTGATCCCAGCTATGAACGCCTTGGTGTACACCTCGGTATGAGAGGTCATCCATCGTAAACATTTTCATCATTTCCTCCCGTGTTGATTTTCATGCCTTTGAAAGTATGGAACATAAATTCTCATTTCGTATAGCGAATTGGTATCACTAAGATTGATTAATTACGTTACGACTTTGATAGTGGTGATATCGGATTGCGGGCGTGAAGTATGCTAAGGTGCCTCGGTAGTGATGAATGAGGGAAACATGAACCGATACCGCCAACTCGCTGAATTGTTCAAAATTCAAATTCAGCAAAATACATGGAGAGCAGGGGAGAAGCTCCCTTCAGTGCGTGTCACCAGCCGCAATCACAATGTTAGTGCAGGGACGGTCTTACAGGCGTATCAACTGCTAGAGGCGCAAGGTTGGGTGAGCGCTAAACCTCAGTCTGGCTATTTTGTTACGGCGGAACTGGAACGTTTAGAACCGAATGACCTAGATAAGAGTCTCTATCGCACTTCGGTAAACGATGAGTTGTATGAGTTCCTTAAACACCAGTCTGCGCCAGAGAGTATTAAGCTTGGATCGGCATTTCCTGATCCGACGTTGTTTCCTCTGGATGCGCTTAACCGCAACCTAGCCAGTTCAGGCCGCAAAATGGGGCCAGAGACACTACTTGATAATCTTCCTCCAGGCAGTGAATCGTTGCGCCGTTTAATTGCACAGCGTTATATTCAGCAGGGACTTGTGTTGAGTCATGACGATATTGTCATTACCTCTGGCGCGATGGAAGCGTTAAATTTGAGCCTTCAAGCAGTGACTCGACCTGGAGATACGGTTGTAATTGAAACTCCGACTTTCTATGGGGCACTTCAAGCGATCGAGCGATTGGGCTTAAACGCGATAACAGTCCGTGTGGATGCTAAGGATGGTCATTCGCTTGAGCAAATAGAGGCTGTGTTTGCCAATCATGATGTGCGTGCTTGTTGGCTAATGACCAATTTCCATAATCCGACCGGAACTTCCCTTAATGACTTGCAAAAGCAAGGCATCGTTGAGTTGGCAAATCGTTACGATGTGTATGTAGTAGAGGATGATGTTTATTCAGAGTTGTATTTTTCAGAGACGAAACCTGCGCCTTTAAAATCGTTTGATACTCAGGATCGAGTGCTGCATTGCGGTTCATTTTCGAAAAGCTTATGCCCTGGTTATCGGTTAGGTTGGGTAGTAAATAAACGCTTTAACGAGCCGATTCAAAAACTTCAACTCATGTCGACCTTGTCGGGCAGTGCTCCTATTCAACAAGGCGTGGCGCACTATCTGCAAAATGACAGCTATGACAATCATCTTAGAAAGCTGCGCAAAGAATTACAGTTACGCCAAACAAAGTTTGTGGCTTTAATAGATAGATACTTACCTAAATCCGTTGACTATTGTCTTCCTCAAGGCGGGTACTTCATGTGGCTTAAATTACCTCCAAGTTTGAATGGTAAGGCCGTTTACCAAGCTCTCATCACTGATAACGTGACGATGGCGTATGGCAAGCTTTTCTCTGTTGATGACCAGTATCAAGACTATCTAAGGCTGAACACCTCGCTGCCTGTTGATGAAAACCTAAAACAGGCTATATGCAAATTGGGTGACTTACTTCACTAAAGGAACTGTTTAACGTTTTTTTGGCCTAACTGTACTAAAGCGGTTTACCGGTCATGTGCTTCAATCGATTGTAGAGTAATTGCAATGTTGGAGTGACAATGAAAAAACAGTTGGTAAAACATGAAGTAAGATTGATAGCTGTTGCTATTTTTAGCGCATTTCTGTTGGTATTTGCGCACCTTATTTTGGCGAAGTCTTTCTCGCATATGGCTTGGACAGAGTACACCGCGGCCGTGATCCCTTTCATTATGTTTGGCTTATGTGTGTTGGGCGTTAAGTACGCAGAACATGCAGATAGAGAAGGGGATGGAGAGCAGTAAAATCATGAAAAATTTAGGAAGAGAGAATGAAGAGTGCATGGTTGCTTGCGTTATCTATGATCGCCTTTGGGTGCTCAGCGAAACAAGATGTAGAACCTAAGTCGGTTACCCTAGTCTATGATCACTCAAAATTGACTGCGGAGATACAAGCCGATAATCATTTCGAGGCTCATGTCGATAATGATAAAGAGCGTATCGATTTATCTGGCTTGGTACGGAAACTTCACCCTGACTACCAGTTAGATGTCTCGGTGATTAAGTCTAGTAAGACTCAGCATGCAACAAATCAAATTAGTACGTCATTGTTGATCAAACAAAAAGAGATTGAAAAACCTATTTTGATTGGTGGTGTTTATCAGCATACGGTGGTCAATGACGAGAACAACAACCCAACAGTGACAGAATCAGCCAGTGTGATGAGCGTTAAGTTGAATTTATAGTAGTTGGCAACGGAACCTATCTGTGAGATCCGCGACAAAATAAAAGACCTCCACAAGGGAGGTCTTTTTTAATTCTTTATCACTCAGCAGTGATTAGAAGTTCGCAGAGCGAGGTGTACGTGGGAACGGGATAACGTCACGTACGTTGCCCATACCAGTCACGTAAGAGACTAAACGCTCAAAGCCTAGACCAAAGCCAGCGTGTGGCACTGTGCCGTATTTACGCAGGTCGCGGTACCAGCTCATGTGCTCTGGGTCGATACCCACTTCACGCATGCGCTCGTCTAGGATGTCTAAACGTTCTTCACGCTGAGAACCACCGATGATCTCACCGATGCCCGGTGCTAGTACGTCCATTGCAGCTACCGTCTTACCGTCATCGTTAGCACGCATGTAGAATGCTTTGATGTCTTTCGGGTAGTTCTTCACGATTACTGGCGCTTTGAAGTGCTCTTCCGCAAGGAAACGCTCGTGCTCAGAAGACATATCGATACCCCATTCAACTGGGAATTCGAATTCACGACCTGAATCAAGAAGGATCTGGATTGCGTCAGTGTAGTCTACTTGTGCGAAGTCAGAAGAAACGAATTGCTCTAGACGAGTGATTGCTTCTTTGTCGATGCGTTGAGCAAAGAACTCAAGGTCATCACGACACTCAGCAAGAACCGCTTTGAACACGAATTTCAGCATGTCTTCAGCCAGTTTCGCTACGTCATCCAGTTCTGCGAACGCAACTTCAGGTTCAACCATCCAGAATTCCGCTAGGTGGCGGCTGGTGTTTGAGTTTTCAGCGCGGAAAGTTGGACCGAACGTGTAAACTTTACTTAGTGCACAAGCGTAAGCTTCTGCGTTTAGCTGGCCAGATACGGTTAGGAACGTCTCTTTACCGAAGAAGTCTTCGTTGTAGTCCACTTTACCAGCGTCAGTACGAGGTAGGTTTTCCATGTCTAGCGTAGATACGCGGAACATTTCACCAGCACCTTCTGCATCTGAAGCTGTGATCAACGGCGCAGATACCCAAAAGTAACCTTGCTCATGGTAGAAGCGGTGGATTGCTTGAGATAGGCAGTTACGTACACGTGCTACCGCACCGATTACGTTTGTGCGCGGACGTAGGTGCGCCACTTCACGTAGGTACTCGATAGAGTGACGAGTTTTTGCCATTGGGTAAGTGTCAGCATCTTCAACCCAACCAACTACTTTAACGTCAGTCGCGGCTAGTTCGAAGTCTTGGCCTTTCGCAGGAGAGGCAACAATCTTACCAGTTACTTCAACAGAGCAGCCAGTGGTTAGCTTAAGTACTTCGTCGTCGTAATTATTAAGATTATTAGGGACCACGGCCTGAATCGGGTCGAAACAAGAGCCGTCATAAATGGCAAGGAAAGAGATTCCAGCTTTGGAATCACGACGTGAACGGATCCAGCCACGAACAGTTACTTCACTGTCTACTGCTAGCTGACCTTTCAAAACGTCTGATACAGGCGCGTAAGTCATGTTTGAAATATTCTCCATTGAGGTAAAAATTCAACTCAACACTTACTACATTGCTTGCTTTAAACGGCTTTGTTTAAAAAACGAGCGAAGCGTTGAATTGGATAGAATTTTACAGATTCATCGGGACATATTACCTGTCAATTCGTCAGCTTCAACCTTTATATTCAATTTGGAGGGGAGAAATTTCTTATTTACTCGCCCTTTGTTCCTCAGACAGCGTAAATTGGTTAAGTAATAGCTCTAGACGTTCCGAAAGCTGCTCCAAATCAACGCTGATGTCACGTGTGTGAGATGCAGATTGCGAAGTTTCATTCGCGTGTCTTGTGATGGTGTCGACTTTCAACTGAATGTGTTTGCTCACCTCTGACGTAGTTTGTGTTTGATGTTGAATGTTTTCTGCATGTCTCAACACTTGATGCATTTCGTCTACTACATCGCGCATGGTTTCGGAGAGCGCTTCGACATCGACGGAACGCTGATGAGCAAACTGGCACACATTATCGACCGAAGTGAGCGACTCTTCACTACCTTGTTGAAATTGCACGATGATGCTTTCTATATTGCTGGTCGCTTGCGCTGTCCGAGAAGCAAGGTTACGGACTTCATCTGCGACAACCGCAAATCCACGGCCTTGGTCACCTGCACGAGCTGCTTCAATTGCGGCATTGAGAGCCAGTAGGTTGGTTTGTTCCGCAATACCTTTGATGACACCCAGGATGGATGATACTTCTGCGGTTTGTTGATTCAATGTTGTGATCTTCTCGCGCACCTTGTCGATATCGGTCACTAGGTTCTTGATGTCTTCACTTACATGGTGCGCTTGACCAGCACTGGCGGTTGCGACATCAACGGTATGGTTGACCAACGTTGTTGCATCAACGGTCGCTTGTTCTACGACACTTTGTTGTTGCAGCATGTCAGTGATATTGGTTTGCACTTCATTGGTTTCTACTTGCTGGTTGTCTGCCGCTTCATCGGTAGATTGAGCAACGTCGGTTAAGCGTCCGGCGGACCCCGCCAGTGAATGCGATGTTTCCTGAACTTTGTCCAAGCTTTGTGAGACCGTATCCATAAAGGAATTGATAGAATCCGATAACTGTCCAACTTCGTCTTTTTGCTTATGATCTAAACGTATGGATAGATCCTTGCTCGCACTGACATTCGACATAAAACGCGACGTCATTTGTATTGGCCTAACGATGATTCTACGAATCAATCCCATGGTAATTAAAAAGCCCACAAACGCGATAACTGACATGATACCCATCGCAAACATGGCTTGTTTATTGATAAGAGAATTCACATGGCTCATGTTGTATTCCAAGCGGATTGCACCTAATACTTCGCCTTCTGGGGCAATATGGCAAGACACACAATTCGTACCACGATAGTTTTCGCTTGATTTCATCGGCAGTGCAACTACCAAGCCTTTCCCCCAATCCGCACTGAAAGGCTCAATCACCAACTCACCGTTTAATGCTCTCTGGTCAATGTCATCTATCGGTTTTTGATTCGCATCGCCAGCGCCGTAAAATTTAGAGACTGCATCAGCACGAAGTACGCGCACTTGCTCTATGCCTTCTTGAGCGAGCGCTTTTTGTCGTAGGGTTTCTTTTTGCGACATCGTACCGGTGAGCATCATCATATTTAGGCTATCGAAGTAGTTGCTTGCCTTATCGTGTAGTTGTTCACTCAGCACGTCATTAATAAGTGTCTTTTGTTGAAAGTATTGATAGCCAGTCGATGCAGCTAACACGCAAGTGAAGACAACTATCAGTGCCAGTAACAGTTTGAAGGTAATCGTTGAGCGCATATTTTTATAAGTGTAATTGGAACGAATTCCACAATATTAAGGGCTTAGCGTGGTATGAGCGATGGATAGGGCGAATGAATGTGACCCTAAACAACGTAGGGTTATGTAAATGTGATGTAAGTAGGGTGTAATCAATGGATTGGCGCTGCGCCAATTTTTAGACGAAGGGGGGACCTAAATTTCAATTATTTTTTCTTGTTTAACCGGTTGTTAACCCGAGGTCGTGTAATCTCTTTTTTGTACTCTTAGAGTCGTCAAAGTAGGGAAGTTTGGGGTATGTATGACCCTACTTCATTTTCCTAACCATTTTTCTGGAATCTCCAGATTTGGCAATCTTCAAGATGCTTGGAGGTTGCCGTTTTTTATCAGTTAATCATTCTGAATCAGTGAATCGTTTTCCTCTTTCTCATGTTATTGATAAAGGTTGTCATTAAAGGGTGAATTCCTTAGTATTGCGTGTCTTTTTAAAGCCTGAGAATCAAGATGAAAACAGAATTATACAAAGAGTTTATGTTCGAAGCAGCACATCACCTGCCGCACGTACCGGAAGGTCACAAGTGTGGTCGTTTGCACGGACACTCTTTCTTAGTTCGTCTTTATGTAGAGGGTGAAGTTGACCCACATACAGGTTGGGTGATTGATTTTTCAGAAATCAAAGCGGCATTCAAACCAACTTACGACCGTTTGGATCATTACTACTTGAATGATATCGAAGGTCTAGAAAACCCAACAAGTGAAGTACTCGCGAAGTGGATTTGGCAAGAGCTTAAGCCAAGTTTGCCGCTACTGAGTAAAGTTGAGATCAAAGAAACTTGTACCGCAGGTTGTATCTACAAAGGCGAATAATTTCGTTCTGTACACAGACAATAAAGGCAAGCCAATCGGCTTGCCTTTTTCTTTTGTTAGCCTGAGATCAGAGACAAAAGAGGTCAGTACCCAATTCCGTTTCGTAGGGCGAATTGGACTAACTCAGAATGAGTTTCTAATTCCAGCATGTCCATCAACCGGTATTTGTGAGATTCAATAGTTCGTGGACTCAAATTAAGCGCTATCGCGATTTGTTTTGCAGACAAGCCGTTGGCTATGTGCCCGAGGACATCACATTGACGACGACTTAGTCTTAACATTTTGTTGTTCTCATTACTCGTCTTCATGTCTGGCTTGTGTAAGCTGCGATGCAACTTAGAGTGCTGCCAATAAGAAAGCCAAACTTGCGAAAGAAATGTGACTTGATTCAATTGGGCTTCATTCAAACCACAACGATTTTCGCCAAAAATAGTAAATGAAACGCCACCCCAGCGTTGACCAAACTGACTCAGTGGGATGGTGTAATGGCAACATGCGCCTTGTGCTGCCAGCATTCTTAGTAATGCCACATCACTACTTTCAAGCGAAGCTCGGTTGAAAATCTGAGTTTGTTCCGAGTTACCGATAAGACGAAGGTACCTCTCGGCGTCTTCTATGCCGACTTGCTCTGCTGTGACGACTTTATGTGGTGGACGTGCGACAGCAAGCGTTTTCCCTTGGTTGAAAAACAGCATTGAGTTGGGAAACATGGTCATTCGATCGATTTCGAACCAGTTCATGGCTTCCGTCATGAATTCGCGAAGTTTGACTTCGCACTTGTCTGCTTCAGAGGAGGTAAGTGATGTTGCTTGCCTCATCATAAGCGCTTCAAAAGTTTCAGCTTCTATTGTCTTACCTATCTCACTGTCCATTAAAACGACTCGTACGGAATGAATTTTATAAATGCAGTAATTTTACTCTACATTCTGACTATCAGATTTTGCAAAATGTCGGTGCTTTATTTCGAACTTCTTGGAATAACGCACATGCTTCCTATTTGGTGAATGGGTGGGGAAAGATCTATTCTAAACCTAAATATTACACCTTTATAGGCAGATACACAGACTTTAAGTATAGGTTTTTGGCGAGCAGCTGTTTCAAATTTGGCTAATTTTATCGCCATCCGAAGGGGTAACAATGAAAATGATGAAGCTTCGCTACCGTGCAGGGGCGTATGGTAAATGGGTTGAAGTAGTGGTATCTGCGTTTGTTGCAGAAGAGTTAGCAAAGGAGTACACCGGTTACGGCTGGCAAGCTGAAGTCTTAACGGTATGATTTTGGGAGGAAGGCAGGTGTGCTAATTACCCTGCCTTTACAACATAAATAACATCGATGCCTAATCTATCAGTTCAGAGAATGACGCAAGATCAGCGCTTTTCCACTCTCTTCATAAATTGTCTTTTGGGTGTTATCGAACCCTGCCGATTCAAACAATCTAATTCCAATGTCATTACTACTAGATACTGTCGCACACACAGAGCAGCTTTCAGTGTCAATCGCGTAGCCATAGATCATCAGTTTTTGTAGCGTTGCTTTTCCAATCCCTTGCTGTTGAAAGCGCTTATCGACCATAAGATAGCTTAAGCCCAATTCATGGCGTTTGGCGAAGGGAGCGTGTTGGGCGAAGGCTTTGTCTATCACTAAATATCCGACAATAAGATAGTCATGAAAGATGGTATAAAACACTTCTGACTTACTACGTTGCTGGTAAGCCTGTTCAAATGGCTTAAAAAATCCTTTTTGATCTTCTTGCACTTCCAGTTGCATCAAGCTGGCAAAATCTTTCAGCTTGGCAGGTTTAATGGCGATCATGGTCTGAATCTGTTCAGAGGCGGTAAACACAATACCGCCATTATAGTTGTGGACATTAAAAGGACGCAATCTGGTTCTGTGTGGATTTTGCTATTAAATAGAGGTCGCTAGCGACAAAGCGGATAATAAAAGCCTTGATGAATGTGCGCACCAAGTGTGGTTAGTAAATGGGCACATTCTGCGGTCTCCACACCTTCCACGATGACTGCACAGTGGTATGTGTGTCCCATCGCAATAAGCTGACGTAACGTCTCTACTTTTTTGTCGTCTTGCTTCAGGTTGATAACAAACAAACGGTCAATCTTGAGATAACTTGGCGTAATTTGACTGATGAGCTCGACATTGTTGTTACCAGTCCCGAAATCATCAATGCTGATTTTGCACCCGATGGCTTTGAGCTTGTTGATGTTATTGAAGATCTCCTGCGTGTAGTACATCGACGCATTTTCTGTGATTTCAATCGTCAGAAGTGAACAGTCCAATTGAGCCAATAAGCGATACAGGCGTGTGAAATTACGTTTCTCCAGTAGAGAAGGGCACACGTTGATACTCAGAGGAGCGAGTAAGGATTTTGATTTGCCATACACGAGCCTGATGACCAATAAGGTATGATTGATTAGAAATCCATTGGCGATTAATGACTCAATAAACTTTTGAGTGTTTTTAACCTTAAAGCGTGACAGGACTTCATAGTGGATATTCTGTCGATTTGATGTGTTGTGGATAGGTTCAAGTTTGAGATTGAACTGACGGATAGCCCAAAGGTAAGTGGCTAACGAGCGGAGTTTCTTATGTCTAAAGGCAAGCATTAGAATAAAGCTCAAAACAAGGATGCTACTAATAGGCCCTTTTACGTAATACACCTCTTTGTAACCGTTTTCGTTGACGTTATACAAGAACGATTGCCCGTTGGTATCGCCAATTTCTAGCGCTGTGCCAGTATTGGTACACACTTTCATGCCAGACAAAAACATGCGAGACATATGGCTCTCAAAGCTATTTGATACATTCACGTTTTTTACTCTGACGAGGACTTGTGCACCGTTAAATAAAAACGAATGGGTTGTGTAGCTTTCGTTGTTTAACCAGCTTTCTCTGTCTTTTTGGTTCACTGGGACCACTGCTTCTGGCGTGACTAGACAGCGAATGTTGTGCTTGTCGATCATCAATGCTGACTCGACTAATTGAACATTATCAAATAAGCCTTTTAATTGGTCTTCATGCCCAAAACAACTCTGTTGAGCGAGATCTTGTGCGAAGTTCATTGCATCATCAAAATAGTTTTGCTTAACAATCGTCCCGATGCTGTAAAAACAAATGGCAATATACAGCGCGATGGTAAAGCCAATAAAGCACAACAAATTCAGGTATAGCGCTCTACTACGTAAGCAAATAGCAGCGGCCATTCTTACGCTATGAACGGCTAGCTGGTGGATTCTCGCTTGTTGAAGAAGCCCATCTTTTTGTGCGTGTTGGCTATCGTATGGCACAAAATATCCCTTTCGGTGAATGTTTTCGATGAGAGACTTTTGGGTCTCTATATGATTCTTTGTTAGTTGCCTGAACTTTTTCCTTATGGACGCAACAGCGTTCTTAAATCCATTTTCCGGCAACATCAAGTGATGTTGCGCTGACAACTTCTTTTCGATTTTCCTCTGGCTAATAGGCGCGTTTAAGCTCCCAAAAGCGGCAATGGTGCTAAGGATTAAGTATTCGATTCTGCTTACGGGAATAGAAGAGTGGATGGAGTTATTGAGCTGTAATGAAAGTTCTTTTTCGGACAAGCAAACGCAGATTTGGTTTCCAAGTTCAAACCTAATCATGTGTTAAAGCGCTCCAGGATTAATTTTTGAATACGTTATCAATATTGAGATAGCAGGTATGTGACCTTCTACGGGCATATCCTAAACTTCTGGATATAGTGACAATTTTAGATTTTTTTATAAAGCTCAATCCAGAGAGATTTTACATGGGGAAAAATCTTTAGGCGAAAAAAAGCCCGAGCGAGTTGCTCGGGCTTCTGATGGGAGGGGTTGGGAGATTAGCAGATAACTTTTACTGCTAGGCCGCCTTGAGATGTCTCACGGTATTTTGCGTTCATGTCTTTACCTGTCTCTAGCATAGTTTCGATAACCTTATCTAGAGAAACTGTCGGTGCAGATGAGCGACGCAGTGCCATACGAGTTGAGTTGATCGCTTTTACTGCCGCGATACCGTTACGCTCGATACACGGAACCTGTACCTGACCAGCAACTGGGTCACACGTTAGACCTAGGTTGTGCTCCATTGCGATTTCTGCAGCCATACATACTTGCTCAGGGCTACCACCCATAAGCTCAGCAAGGCCTGCTGCTGCCATAGAACATGCAACGCCAACTTCGCCCTGACAGCCAACTTCTGCGCCAGAGATAGACGCGTTGCGTTTGTAAAGACCACCGATCGCGCCAGAAGCGGCGAAGTAACGGATGTAATCTTTTTCAGTCACGGTTTGGATGAACTTGTCGTAGTAAGCCAGTACCGCAGGGATGATGCCACATGCGCCGTTTGTTGGTGCTGTCACAACACGACCACCTGCTGCGTTCTCTTCGTTTACTGCGAAAGCGAACATGTTTACCCAGTCAACAACCGACATTGGATCGTTTGTTGTTTTTTCAGAAGTAAGCAGTTGCTGACGAAGTGCTGCTGCACGACGAGGTACGCGTAGTGGACCAGGCAGAATACCTTCTTCGTTCATACCACGATCCATACATTCGCGCATGGTGCGCCAGATGTTCGCGAAGTAAGTACGAGTCTCTTCATCAGAGTGCAGAGAGTGTTCGTTTTTCATCACAAGTGCACTAATAGAAAGACCACTTTCTTTACACTGGTTAACGAGCTCTTCTGCTGTTGTGTATTCGTAAGGAACCTTGATTGGGTTCTCAATCTCTTTACCGAAGTTTTCTTCATCAACGATGAAGCCGCCACCGATAGAGTAGTACGTCTTTGAGTACACTTTTTCGTCTTCGATCCACGCGTGGATCTGCATGCCGTTTTCATGTAGCTCAAGGTTAGTAGTATGGAAGTTCATACCACCGTCTTTCGGGAACGATACTGTGTGACAGTGCATGCCAACAGGAAGGCGTTCAGTTTCTTCTACTCGAGCGATGAAGCCCGGAATAGAGTCGATATCAACTTTCTCAGGGGAGTTGCCAGCAAGACCCATGATGATGGCGATATCCGTGTGGTGACCTTTCCCTGTCAGTGATAGTGAACCATAAACGTCAACGGTGATTTTAGTGATGTCGCGCAGTTTTCCCATCGCACGGAGGTCATCAATAAACTCTTTACCCGCTTTCATTGGACCTACAGTATGTGAGCTTGAAGGACCAACACCGATCTTATAGATATCAAAAACACTAATCATATCGATTACCTCAGAACAAAGCCTCCCAAGGGGAGTTGGGAGGCTTTTTATTATCGTTATATTCTTGGATTAATCATGCTTTATAAAAGAGCAGTGATTAAAGAGCGCCGTAGATTACAGAACTAATTGCCGCAAGACCACAGATTGCTGTGAAAATCTGTACAGGTGCTGAAGTTTTGTACTTCGCCATTGCTGGCACTTTCTGCATCGCGAATACAGGCATCAAGAATAGGATAGCTGCAATCATTGGTGCACCCATCGTTTCAATCATGCCTAGGATGCTTGGGTTAACGATAGCAACAATCCAAGTCGTCACAACGATGAAGATAAGAGACGCTTTTTCAATCTTGCTCTTAGGAGATTCAGAGCGAGACTTGATTAGACCTACTAGACCTTCGTGAGCACCTAAGAAGTGACCGAAGTAGCTAGAAGTGATTGCTGCGAATGCAACCAATGGGCCCATGTAAGAGATCAGTGGTGATTCGTGAACGTTCGCTAGGTAAGAAAGAACTGAGATGTTTTGCTCTTGCGCAGTTGCTAGTTGCTCTGGAGATAGAGAAAGCACTACAGAGAATACGAAGAACATTACAAAGCCCATCAGCATCATCGCTGCGCCGCCAGTGATAGAGTCAGTCTTCTTAACTGCGTCATCACCGTACACACGACGTTGTTCTTTAGAGAACTGAGAGATGATTGGGCTGTGGTTGAATGAGAATACGATGATTGGAATTGCTAGCCAAACGATTGAAGGCATTTCGCCCCAGTTTGGAGACACTTCCATCATTGATGTATTCCAATCAGGAATTAGGTAGAAAGACAGTGCTAGTAGGATGAATACTAGAGGGTAAACCATTGCTGATGTTGCTTTCAGCATTAGCTCTTTACCGAATACTACACCCGCAGTCATCGCAGCGATTAACGCGCCAGAAAGTAGCCAGCGAGGAATAGATTCCATACCCATTTGGTTAACTAGGAAAGAGTCAACCGTGTTTGTGATACCAACACCGTAGATAAGTACGATAGGGTAGATAGCGAAGAAGTATGCAAAAGTAATAAGGTTTGCGCCTGTCTTACCGAAGTGCTCTTCTACTGTGTCAGTGATATCAGCTTCAGGGTTTTTCGCAGAAAGTACGAAACGAGCGAGAGATTTGTGTGCGAACCAAGTCATTGGTGCCGCGATTAGAGCAAGGATAACTAATGGCCAGAAACCGCCAGCACCTGCTTTAATTGGAAGGAAAAGTACACCTGCACCTACTGCTGTACCAAATAGGGACAAACACCAGGTGAAGTCTTTGTAAGAAAACTTACTAGACGATTGTGCGGTTGAAGCCGCAGTAGTAGTTGTATTCATTTTTGAGTTACTCATTTTGGGAACAGGAAATAAGTCGGGAGCAATTTTGCAAGATTTTGCACTAGGAAAATTAGATCTAAATCATGTATTGCTCGAGCTTATTGAATGATATGTCAAAAACCTGCTTTTTATCACGAAAATGGCGTGCTACACGTGATAATTGCTAATGAGTGAAATTAGAAAAACTTATCTGAAGCGGTTGTTGTATAAATTTTTCTCACCGCAAGCGTTTGCCTTATAAAAATCAAATTAAACTAATGTGAATTGATGTTTGAAAAATAACTTTTTATTAATATAGATGCACATGATGTTTGGTTTTAAAGTCAACTTAATATTGATAAAGCAGTTACTTAGAAATGATGTGTTTTTGCATGGATTCGATGATCTGTGCGGTCATTCCCCAAATAAAATGCTGCTGATATGGGATGGCAAAGACGCGATGACTAGTGTTTCTTAGGTTGAATTTTGAACTGTACAGCTTTTCAGGGTTTAAAATATGATTGGCTGGGACTTCAAAAACTGAGGCAACTTCGTTGGGGTCAATTTGCGTTGTGTAGTCTGGAGAAATGAAGGCCAAAAACGGTGTCACATTAAATTGGCTAATCGTTGGCAGCTTTGGCAGCTGACCAAATACCTTTATATGCTTTTCATGAATACCAATTTCTTCTTCGGCTTCTCGCAGTGCCGTATTCACAAGAGTGTGATCCTCCGTCTCATATTTTCCCCCTGGGAAGCTAATTTGGCCAGGGTGGTGTCGTAAATGTTCGGCTCGCTTGGTCAAAATCACTTGCATCCCTTCTTTTCTCTCAACAAAGCCAATTAACACCGCGGCATCACGAAGTGAGGTGTCTTTCAAATGTGCTAATCGCCCCAAAGACTCGTGGTGATAGCCTGTCGGTAAATGGAATTGGAAGTTTTGCAACAATGTCGTTTTATCAATGACCAAATCGGAGTCCTTAAGAAGTCAGCTGACGAATGGATTCGTATTATATTAATTTGAAACTTATAGCGTTATACACCATTCTTTATTTTAAGACGTCACTATAAGGTTAGCTGAATACGATGAAAGGAATCATTTTCACGGAGTTCATGGAGTTAGTGGAAGAGAAGTTTGGTCTTGAGGTTCTCGATCAGGTTTTGGATTTATCTAACGACGAAGGTATTTACACCTCGGTAGGCAGTTATGACCATCGAGACCTTGTTAAGTTGATCGTTAATCTCAGTAAAGTGTCTGATATCCCCCCAGAAACGCTTCAAGAAGTGTTTGGTGAATGTGTTTTCCAGAGCTTACTCAAATCAATTCCGAATTATGCCAGTTTGCAGCAATGCAGTACGACGTTTCAATTCGTACGTCATGTAGAGGATTTCATTCACGTGGAAGTGAAAAAGCTATATCCCGATGCAAATCCCCCGCAGTTTGACTTTATTAGTGAGGCTGAGTCTGAAATGGTGTTTGATTATAGAAGCGCACGTTGCATGGCGCATGTATGTGTGGGCTTGATTCAAGGCTGCGCGAACCACTTTAATGAAACGATAAAAATTAAACATCAGAATCAATCGGAAGATGGAAGCCAAGTGCGTTTTTGGCTGGAGGCTCAATAACCAAATATGACGGGAAATTCCTTATTAGAAAGGAAACTCAAACGAGAGATCGCGTCGCGTAAAGCGGCTGAATTACTGTTAGAGCAAAAGAGTTTAGAACTGTATGAATCTAACCAACAGTTAAGTGTGGCGCTAAAAAAGCTCGAGATGAAGTCAGAGAAAGATCTGCTCAAATTCGAGTTCGAAGAGCAAATCGATGCTACCTTGATTAGGTTCGGACGTACTTTCCTTTCTAGCACCTTCGATGAAACCATGATTGCCAGTTTCTTGGAACAGCTGACATCAAACTCTGTTGTGTCGGGGGCTTACCTGTATTTGGAAGCTGAGCGTTTAAGCTCATTACGTCGGCATCAATTTGGACACTTGGCGTTAGCGCATGATGCGCCTATCGCCAATAAACCGCGTTGGAACGGGAATGCTCTCTATCTCCCAATTACAATAGACGCCAACATTCTTGGTGAGTTGATCTTTTCTGTTGCGCTTGATCAAGTCGATCAGGAGTTTATTTCTAAGCAAATGGTGTTGGTTTCAGACTTGGTTCATGGCGTTATTAGCCGTCACTTGAGCCTAGAACGAGAGGTTGAGCTGCGTAAGCGTGCCGAAGCTTCCGAGAAGGCGACCAAAGAGTTCGTTGCCATGATCAACCACGAGCTGAGAACGCCGCTAAATGGTGTGCTCGGCAGTGCCGATCTGCTGAGTAAGACCGCCCTTGGGGATGAGCAACAACAGTACCTGAGTAATCTTACGCATTCTGGGGACCTACTTAGAGTCATCATCAACGACTTGCTCGACTTCAGTAAGATGAACGCTGGGATGATGGAAATCATCGATAAAGTTTTTGCTTGGAAAGCGCTAGAGGATGCATTAACTGGCGTATTTGCGGCTAAAGCTGCCGAGAAGCGCATTCATTTCTCTATTGATAAAAAGCTCGGGATACCTGAGTTTTTGGTCGGAGATTTTGAGCGGATTACCCAGATCTTGGTTAACCTAATCGGTAATGCGATTAAGTTTACTCAACTAGGAGGTGTAGTGCTGCGTGTCGAATGGAACAATGGCTTTGCACATTTTGAAATAGAAGACACCGGCATTGGTATTCCGCTAGAAGCACAACAAGCGTTGTTTGATCCTTTTGTTCAAGCTGACCGCTCTACAAAGCGCAGTTTTGAAGGGGCAGGTTTAGGTTTGGCGATTTGTAAGAACCTTGTCGATCTGATGAAAGGGCAGATCAGCTTTGTCAGCGAGCCACGCAAAGGGACAACGTTCCAAGTCGTGGTACCGCTTAAACGAGGAGAAGCGCCCGCAAATTTAGCCGGGTCGGAGGCAACCGGTCGACAAATTGAGTTGGCAGGAAGAAACATCTTAGTTGTAGATGATATTCGAATGAATCAGGTCATCGTCACTCAAATGCTTAAAAAACTCGATATCACACCCGATCTAAAAAATAACGGCTTGGAGGCGTTGGAGGCTGTTAAAAACAAAGACTACGAATTGATATTCATGGATTGTCGAATGCCAGAGATGGATGGGTATGAAGCCACGGTTCACCTAAGAGAGGATGGCTTTAACAATCCCATTATTGCACTCACAGCGGGGACGACGTTAGAAGAAAGGAAAAAGTGCATCGAATCTGGTATGGATGACATCCTTACCAAGCCCTACACCGCGGCAGATATCGAACAAGTGATGTGTAAGTGGCTCAAAGAATAGCGCTAGTAGAATAAAAACAAACGGCTCTGTAAGAACAACAGAGCCGTTTTTAGTTTAGTTTCTTCCACGTTAACTTTTACTTTAGCGCTGGTAGAATTTTCGAAAGCTTGTCTAAGGTTTCTTGATATTCCGAGGCACAATCACTGTCAGCCACCACACCGCCGCCAGCCCATGCATACAGTTTGTTGTTTTCTGCAACGAGCGTTCGAATAGTGATGCTGGTATCCATACGACCATGGCGTGAGATATAACCAATACTGCCACAGTAAGCGCTGCGACGATGCGGTTCTAGTTCTTCAATGATTTGCATCGCACGGACTTTAGGTGCTCCGGTGATTGAACCGCCTGGGAAGCAAGCTCGAAGCAAATCCGCCGCGGAATATTGCGGATCTAGATTGGCTCGAATGGTACTCACCAAATGGTGAACGGCAGGGAAGCTCTCAATATCAAACAACTTTGGCACATGGACACTACCTGGAGAAGCAACACGCCCAATGTCATTACGCAGCAAGTCCACAATCATCAAGTTTTCTGCCTGATCTTTCTCTGCGGTTTGTAAATCTTGCGCATTGGCTTGGTCTTGAAGGGTATCCGCACCGCGTGGTCGAGTGCCTTTGATTGGTTTGGTCTCGATAACGTTGTCTTTCAGTTCCAAGAATCGTTCAGGAGAAATACTCAACAGCGTAGATTTTGGCATACGAATAAATGCTGAGAAGGGCGCCTGGTTTGCCGCTTCCAGCTTTAAATACGCTTGCCACTCGCTTCCTTGATAAGGAGCATTAAAGCGCTGCGCCAAGTTGATTTGGTAACAGTCACCGCTTAACAGATATTCTTGTACGCTATCAAAGCGTGTCGCGTAAGACGCTTGAGTCATGTTGGATTGCCAGTCACCTTCTAGCTGAAAGCCTTCTGCCGTGCCAGGTACTTGTTCGTTCAGCCATTGCCATGCGGCTTGCGTGTTTTGGCCAACAAGGATCGCGGTCTTCAACTTATGATCGACAACCAAAGCCCATTCATACAGACCAACTGCCATATCTGGTGTTTGTAGATCTTTGGCGGCGAACTCCGGCATAGATTCGACTCTACGGCCTAAATCGTAACTGAAGTAGCCAAGTGCACCGCCTACAAACGGCAGATCCCACTCTGCACCCAACTCAAGGTTTGGCAAAAGCTGTTTTTGAAGCTCGTCTAACAGCGAAAATGGGTCATCTTGAGAGGCGTACTCTTGCGTGTCTGTTTTGATTTGCGTATCGCCAGCGACTGTCTCTAGCGTTGCGATTGGGTTGGCCACCAACACATCAAATCGGCTGTCGATATGGGTCTCAGAAGCGGAGCGTAAAAGCATCGCCCAAGGTTGGTGTTCGATACGAGAAAATAGGGAAATGGTGAGGTCGTCGGCGTAATCCAATGCCTTAAAATCAAGCAATTGCGTATCCATGTTGTTCATTTGTTTAAATTGTGACAAAGAGTTCGTTCACTGCATGGCATGTCATGGGCTGCAAGAGTATCATAAACGCCACTATACCCAAATAATCTCTAGATACATGATTCAGCGAGAATGATTTGGTTCGCATACGCGACGACGATTCGTATGTTTTAGTGGGTCTAAATCAAGAATCGTCAACACTGTATCCGAGTCAAAGCAACTCGCCCTTCGGGAGCAAGCCACTGCTTTAAGAGGGCTTAGCGTTTGAACTTTCGTAAGTGTTTTACAACGATTCACTTACTGAGTTCTCTAAGTGGCGCCGCTATGAACTTGTATATGGGGGTTATTTGGGTATAGCGCCAAACTACCTCTATACAAGGGTTTGAGGTGGTTTTACTATATGGAAGGCGACTTCATTTAATCGTGTGTCGATATCAGCCGTTCGACAATTTGTTCACATAAAACGAAGCTCATTTAGAGCAATAAGCTCAACAAACACGAAAGAAGCCAGCCAATAATGGAAGCAAAGCATAACAATAATGAGGCATGCAATGACGGTAATACGCACGCAGGATGTCATCAGCAGTGTTGCTGATGCGCTACAGTATATTTCTTACTACCACCCGCTAGACTTTGTTCAAGCCCTTGAAAAAGCCTACCATCGAGAAGAGAGCCAAGCCGCGAAAGACGCGATTGCGCAAATCTTAATTAACTCCCGTATGTCTGCTGAAGGTCACCGACCGATCTGTCAAGACACCGGCATCGTCACCTGTTTTGTGAACATCGGTATGGGCGTCCAATGGGACTCAACCGACATGACAGTACAGCAAATGGTGGATGAGGGCGTTCGACAGGGGTACACAAATCCGGATAACCCATTGCGTGCTTCGGTTCTGATGGACCCAGCAGGTAAGCGAATCAATACCAAAGACAACACGCCAGCCGTTGTGCACATCAACATGGTGCCAGGCGATAAAGTTGAAATTCAAATCGCGGCGAAAGGCGGCGGCTCTGAAAACAAAACCAAGATGGTGATGCTAAACCCATCTGACGACATTGCAGAATGGGTAGAGAAAACCCTACCAGCAATGGGTGCAGGTTGGTGTCCACCGGGCATGCTCGGCATTGGTATCGGCGGTACCGCTGAAAAAGCTGCGGTATTGGCAAAAGAATCTCTGATGGGGCACGTCGATATTCAAGACTTGATTGACCGTGGCCCTCAAAACGCAGAAGAAGAGCTTCGCCTTGATATCTTCAATCGCGTAAACAAGTTGGGTATTGGTGCACAAGGCCTTGGTGGTTTGACTACTGTTGTTGATGTAAAAATCAAAACTGCGCCAACGCACGCGGCTTCAAAACCAGTGTGTTTGATCCCGAACTGTGCAGCAACACGCCACGTTCACTTCACGCTTGATGGCAATGGCCCAGCAGAGCTAACGCCACCGAAGCTAGAAGATTGGCCAGACATTACTTGGGAAGCGGGCGCAAATACACGTCGTGTTAATTTAGATACAGTAACCAAAGAAGAGGTCCAAGAGTGGAAGACTGGTGAAACGGTTCTTCTGTCAGGCAAAATCTTGACCGGTCGTGATGCTGCGCATAAACGCATTCAAGGCATGCTAGAAAGTGGCGAAGGCCTACCTGCTGGTGTTGATTTCAAAGGCAAGTTCATTTACTACGTTGGCCCGGTCGATGCCGTCGGTGATGAGGCAGTAGGTCCTGCAGGCCCAACAACCTCAACGCGTATGGATAAGTTCACCGACATGATGTTAGAAGAAACCGGCATCATGGGGATGATTGGTAAAGCGGAACGTGGCCCTGCGACGGTTGAGTCGATCAAGAACCACAAAGCGGTATACCTCATGGCCGTTGGCGGCGCAGCATACCTTGTCGCGAAAGCAATCAAGAAAGCTCGCGTGGTAGCATTCGAAGACCTAGGTATGGAAGCGATTTACGAGTTTGAAGTCGAAGATATGCCTGTAACGGTTGCCGTCGATTCTAATGGTACGAACGCTCACCAGATCGGTCCTGACACTTGGAAAGTGAAAATCCAAGAGATGGAAGCGTAAGAGACTGGGTCATCATTCGAACGTCTCAATTGGGAGAATGTGACAAAGTGCTGATTTACCTAGCAAACATTTGACAAAAGTGCAGCGAAAGCTGCACTTTTTGTCTATATAATCAAATATAAACTTATAGGCATAGCAAATCTCACTGTTATGCTGACCATGATTAGGAGACGGCATGCCTCGTTTTATTCAAATTCTACAAATAGTTCTTGCTGTTGTGATCGGTAGCTTTGTTGGCTACGACTTGATTCTTCACGGCATCAGTATCTTCGATGAAAAATACGTCACCATCACTTGTGTGTTGTGGCTGATTCTAGAAGTCTGCCTATTCGTTATCTACAAGTTGATAGAAGACGATTAGATTGCCCTAGCGCAGATAGAATCACTAAGCCTCTGATACTCTCAGAGGCTTTTGTGTTTTTGATGTAGGTAAATTTTGTCGTGAATACTTTGTTCATCTTTGATTAAGGTTGATAAAATTACACTGCGTAGCAAGAATTGATGAGATAAATAAAAAGTATGAAAAGAATAACGCAAGAAGTGAATGACTTTATCAGCCGAGGAATGGATTCTAACGTGCGAATCGCAGTGACTGGCTTGTCTCGTGCGGGTAAAACCGCCTTTATTACTTCTCTGGTTAATCAATTACTGCATACAGCAACACACGACAACTTGCCGCTGCTGACAGCGGCGCGTGATAAGCGCTTGATTGGTGCGAAGCGTGAGCCTCAAGCCAATATGATGGTACCGCGTTTTGCTTACGATGATGCGATGAACCAAATTCACGCAACGCCGCCTCAATGGCCAGTACCGACTCGTGACGTCAGTGAGATTCGTCTGGCTCTAAAATACAAGCCAAATAAAACCACCAAAAAACTGCTGAGTAAAACGGCGGTACTGAACGTTGACATCATCGACTATCCGGGCGAGTGGTTATTGGACTTACCACTACTTGATATGGATTTTGCGACATGGTCGCAGACGCAATTTGAAGCGTTAAAAGGGCAACGTAGCGAGCTTGCTCAAGCTTGGCTAGAAGAGTTAGACCAAGTCGACCTCAATGCGGACGTCAATGAGAAAAAGCTAGAGAGAGTCTCACAGGCTTACACCGATTATTTGCATGCGTGTAAAGCGTCTGGCTTGCACTGGGTTCAGCCGGGACGATTTGTTTTGCCTGGGGAGCTTGCAGGCGCACCTGTTCTGCAATTTTTCCCCTGTCAATTAGAGGCCGAAGGAAAAACGGTAAAAGGCAGCAATTTAGCGATGCTAGAAGCGCGTTTTCACGAATATCAACAAAAGGTCGTGAAAGCATTCTATAAACACCACTTTGCGACATTTGATCGCCAAATTGTGCTGGTGGATTGCCTGCAACCATTAAATGCGGGTGATGAAGCTTTTTATGATATGCGCCAAGCACTTGAGCAGATCATGCACAGTTTTCGTTATGGTCGGAGTAGCTTCTTACGCCGCTTGTTCTCGCCAAAAATCGATAAAGTACTGTTCGCTGCGACGAAGGCTGACCATGTGACGCCAGATCAGCATCCTCAACTTGTCTCTTTGCTGCAACAAATGGTGCATCCTGCATGGCAGACCGCAGCGTACGAGAACATAGAAATGAGCTGTATGAGTATCGCGTCGATTCAAGCGACGACTTCAGGTTTCATTGCTTCGGGAGATAAGACCGTGCCAGCTTTGCAAGGTACAACGCTTGATGGGGAGGCGATAACGATGTTCCCTGGGGAAGTACCAAAGAAACTTCCGAATGCTGTTTATTGGCAAAACAGTGGCTTTGATTTTACGTCTTTCCGACCTATGTCATCAGAAACCGACGAGCCGATGAAGCATATTCGTCTAGACAAAGCACTTGAATACCTACTGGGAGACAAATTGAAATGAGCGAGCTAAAACAAAAACAAGTCTTCTCTGAAAAGGTCATGCACGGTGAAGAAGAGGATGTCTCGCCAGAGTTTACGGCGCAAAAGACATTCTCGGAAAACGAGACTTTCGTTGCTGTTGAAATAGAAGAGCAACCGGAAGACACCGAGCAAGAATTACAGCTTGAACATGTGATTCGTCCAAAACCTGGGCGTAAATGGCTTACAACAGGGTTATTTGCCACCTTTGCTGGTCTGGTCGGGTGGCAGGCGGTGGATTCGATTGTCACGGCTGTGCAAACTGCAGATTGGCTTGCATTGGGCTGGGCTGGCTTTATCTCCACTATTGCCTCTTTTGGTTTAGGAGCGTTAGGCAAAGAACTATGGAAGCTACGCAAACTTCGCAACCACTTTAGCGTGCAGGAAGAAAGTGAGGCACTTATCGACAGTCAAAGTGTTGGCAAAGGCAAAGTATTTTGTGAAAAAGTGGCTGAGCAAAGTGGTGTACTTGCTGAAAATCCGGGTTTTGATCGTTGGAAGAATAGCGTGAACCCAGCACACAGCGATGCCGAAATCCTTGAAATGTACGACTCAATGGTTGTCAGTCAGCAAGATAAACTCGCGACCAAAATTGTTTCACAGCACGCGACAGAGTCAGCCGCGTTAGTTGCCGTTAGTCCACTAGCTGCGGCTGACATGCTGTTAGTGGCGTGGCGTAATTTCAAAATGATCGATAATCTCTCGAAAGTCTATGGCGTTGAACTTGGGTACGCATCTCGAATCAAGCTACTTCGTGCGGTTTTTGTGAATATGGCGGCGGCTGGTGCAAGTGAACTGGCGATCGATGCGAGCATGGATTTGATGTCGATGGATCTCGCAGGAAAGGTGTCTGCTCGAGCAGGGCAAGGCTTGGGAGTGGGTATTCTCACCGCACGCTTAGGTTTGAAATCCATGTCATTGCTTCGCCCACTGCCTTGGTACCCTGAGAGACAGGTGAAACTCGGCGCTATTCGTAAAGAAGTGGTGGCGAAAGTTGCATCAATCACGATGAAACCGTAATCAATATCACCTTTGACGGTGAGGATTGCTTGACGCCATTCCAAGCTTGGTAGAAACTACTGTCAACTTTTCCTGACAGTTGTGAATTGGGATATTTTAAGTGCGTCTTGAAGTCTTTTGTGAAGATAGACTCGGTTTAACCCGAGAATTGCTCGATATTTTAGCGTCTAAAAGCATCGACTTACGTGGTATCGAAATTGATATCAGTGGCATCATCTACCTGAACTGCCCAGATATCGATTTTGATACTTTCAGTGAGTTGATGGCCGAAATCCGCCGTATTCCGGGGGTTAAAGACGTACGTAAAATCCAATTTATGCCAATGGAGCGCCACAATACGGAGCTGCTTTCATTGGTGGATAACTTACCTGATCCGGTCTTTGCCATCGATCTGAAAGGCGCGGTAGACATGGCAAACATGTCTGCACTTTCTCTGCTCGGGCAACATAAGCAAGATGTGATTGGCACACAAATTGGTATGCTACTGCCAAGTGTGCGCTTTAATCGTTGGACAGAAGGAGTGAATGCCCGTACCAGAGAAAGTCTTGTCATCGATGGTTTGGATTATATCCTTGAGTTGATGCCGGTTTATATCAAAGATGAAGCTCAAAACTCCACGCTCGCCAGTACACTAATGACCATTCGTTCAAGCCAGCATGGCGTGCAAATCGAAGAGACATTGCCGTTACAAAACCAATTGGGTTTCGAGCATTTTGTCGGTTTATCCAATCGCCACAAAGCATTGATCAATCAAGCAAAGAAACTTTCTGTGCTTGACCAACCGTTGTTAATTGAAGGTGAGACTGGTACTGGTAAGGAAATGCTAGCAAAAGCGTGCCATAGCCGCTCTGGTCGTGCGAACAAACCATTCCTAGTACTTAGCTGTGCTTCTATGCCTGATGATGTAGCAGAGACGGAACTGTTTGGTCATGCCCCAGGTTCATTCAATCATGAACTTGGCCACAAAGGCATATTCGAACAAGCAAACGGTGGTACGGTGTTCCTCGATGAAATCGGTGAAATGAGTTCGCATCTGCAAATTAAACTGTTGCGCTTCTTACAAGACGGTAATTTCCGTCGTGTTGGTGCTGAAGATGAAATGCATGTCGATGTTCGTATTATCGCATCAACAAAACATAACCTTGCCGAGTTAGCCGAGGCAGGGCAGTTCCGCGAAGATTTATACTATCGTCTCAATGTACTCACCTTGAATATTCCTCCTCTGCGCAAGCGTTCAAACGACGTCGCTCCGTTGCTGGATTTATTCGTCACGAAACACGCGCAACAATTGGGCATTGATAAGCCAGAATTTGATGATGAATTGGTTGATGCGTTAGCGAACTATCAATGGCCTGGTAATATGCGTCAGCTTGATAACATGGTGCTTCGAGCGTTGACGGAAATGGAGGGTAGCTTGTTGAAAGCGGATAACTTCAATCTACCGCAACCTCAAGCAATGGGCGGTGGCTCAGCAACGTTGAACTTAGATGGTTCGTTGGACGAAATTATGCGAGATTACGAATCGCAAATCTTAGAGCGTTTGTATCAGTCTTTCCCTTCAAGCCGTAAGCTTGCGAAGCGATTGAATGTTTCGCATACCTCGATTGCGAACAAACTGCGTGATTATGGTATTCGAAAAGCCTAAGGCGATCGCAAAATTGTGGCTTCAGCAAAAGCTGGAGTACCAGCAAGAACTTATCTGGAATCAAATGGAAGTTGTCAATAACAATGGAAGATAAAAGCTCCTCAATCGCCGTTCACAAGTTGGACGGCGACTTGCTTCTACGCACTGCAGATATTGGTGATGCCGATATGATCGCAGCGTATTTTCAAGCGAACAGAGAATATTTAAAACCCTATGAACCTAAACGCGAGGAAGCTTTCTATTCGGTTAATGGCTGGCTGCAAAAGCTGATCAAGTTGAAAGAGCTTCACCGTATGGGCTTGGGCTACTATTGTCTGCTTGTTCATGTCGATTCTGGTAAAATGCTCGGAACACTTTCTTTCAGCAACCTGACTCGCTTTCCTTTTCATGCATGTAACGTGGGTTACTCGCTCGCAGAAGAGGCTCAAGGAAACGGCTATATGCGCCGCGCGTTGAAAATGGCATGCGATTATATGTTTGATGTGCAAAAAATGCATCGCATTCAAGCGGGTTACATGCCGCACAACACACGCAGCGAAGCGGTGCTACAGCATGTTGGCTTTGAGAAAGAAGGCTATGCAAAGGAATATTTGTTGATCAATGGTGAGTGGCAAGATCACGTGCTGATGTCCTTGACCAACCCGAATTGGAAGGCAGAGGCTTGATAAATGGAAAGACTGGAAAAGCAATTAGCGTTATTGATTGAACTCGATCAACTGAAAAGCGTGCTGCGTAGAACCCGTGTTAAAAGTGCTGAGGGTCGCTTAGAAAATAGTGGTGAACATAGTTGGCATGTTGCTTTAATGGCTGTGTTGATGCAAGAGCACGCGAATGCACCTGTCGATATTGGTCGAGTGATGAAAATGCTGCTTATCCATGATGTGGTAGAGATCGACGCGGGCGACACCTTTGTTTATGATGTTGCAGCCTCGAAAGAGCAAGAAGAAAAAGAATTGAAAGCCGCAGAGCGGTTGTTTGGCATGCTGCCAAGTGACCAAAGTAGCGAATTACTTGCTTTGTGGAATGAGTTTGAAGCCGCACAAACTGACGATGCCAAATATGCTAAAGCGCTGGATCGCCTTATTCCTATGCTACTGAACTATCATAATGATGGTCAAAGCTGGATAGAAAATGGGGTAACGCGAGAACAAGCGTTAACCGTTAACAAAAGAATTGAACTTGGCTCTGTCACGTTATGGGACAAAGCCAAAGAACTGATTGAAGGTGCCACCGAGAAAGGTTGGCTGAAGTCGTAAAAAAGGAGACTGAATGTCTTATTTGCCTTTGGACGAATACCAAAGAAAATGGATTTTTACTCACCAGTCGATGCCTGTGCCAGAAGAAGACCTCGCTTTTATCAAGCCGATGAGTCAGGCACGTGCAGCGCAGTTTTGGAAAGAGAACGTCAGTGCACAAAGTCCTGATATGGACCGCTTGAGCTCGTCTGATTGGCTAATGAAAGAGCAGAACTGGTCACAAGAGGTTGATTGGATGGCTGCATGGGAAGACGACGAACAAGGGCTTCCTGAAGAAGTGATTACTTTTATTGATTGGCAAGACGACGTCACGGTTTATTTTTGCTACGAGAAGTACAACGTGATTGAAACCAAATGGTCGATTTTTAAAAAGTACTGGAAGAACTTTTTGTTCTACGATGATGGTCCAATGTTACTTGGACGGCGTCGTTCTGAAGCGCTGTGGTTTGACTCGAAAGGTAATGTCAAACTGGGTGAGCGCAGCTAAACACAAATCTAATTATGAAGCCACCAGTACGGTGGCTTTCGTTTTTCTATAAGTTTGATAACGGACTCAACACTCCACCTGCACCGCGCTCAATGACGTGTGTGTAGATCTGGGTTGTTTTCACATCTGTGTGTCCGAGTTGTTCTTGAACCGTTCGAATATCAGCGCCTGACTCTAACAAATGAGTCGCAAAACTATGGCGTAAAGTATGGCAAGTAACGGTCTTCTCGATACTTGCATCTTTGGCTGAACGCTTTACTGCTCGTTGGATAGCACTTTCATTGATGTGATGACGCCTTAATTCCCCAGTATCTTTGTCTGGGCTTAATTTTGTTGATGGAAATAGAAAGTGCCAGTTGAAATCTAGCTCCGCATCAGGGTACTTTCTTCTCAGCCCATCTGAAATATACACACCAGCATAGCCCGCAACATGACGATCTTTTTGATAGTAGTCGCGAGCTAAGTTCATTTGTGCTTTTAAGGGGGCGTGGAGCTCCTTTGCGAGTGTGACGGTTCGGTTTTTGCCCCCTTTCCCTTGCCAAACACGAATTGCTCCGTAGTCGTAATCGATATCCTGTATTCTTAGCCGCAGACATTCCATGACTCTTAGACCTGACCCATAGAGTAACTGTATATGTAACCTGAGATCGGTTTAAG
>NZ_MDAW01000012.1:0-424 GCF_002875385.1 Vibrio sp. 10N.222.52.B12
ACTCAATTTCGAATAATCACTGTAAAAGTGATATTCCCAAGAACACTTGAATGTGTTTTTTGGTGTTTGTCATAAAGACAAACATTGAGAACTTTACAAGTAATCTTAAAGATTACTTTGTCAGCTTTCCAAATTGTTAAAGAGCTAGATTTTCTGATGAAAACCATTTTTAAAGATTCTTTTTCAAGAACACTTAAAGATGGTGGAGCTATGCGGGATCGAACCGCAGACCTCCTGCGTGCAAGGCAGGCGCTCTCCCAGCTGAGCTATAGCCCCATCAAGGTGTCGATACTGCATACCAATTTCAAAAGAAATTGGTGGGTCTGAGTGGACTCGAACCACCGACCTCTCGCTTATCAGGCGAACGCTCTAACCACCTGAGCTACAGACCCAGTATCGTCTCTTACTTATAAACCGTATCAAT
>NZ_MDAW01000013.1:0-1721 GCF_002875385.1 Vibrio sp. 10N.222.52.B12
TCAAATTAGGTTTCAATGAACTGAGTGACCAATCAAGTCTTCGGACTTGGCACAGTCAATTCATTATCATTCTGTTGGAATGATAATAGCTTTAAAATTACTTCTTACTTTCGAGTAAGGATGAGTTTTGAAGTCAGTATTCGTTGAGCCGAACAAAATCTTAAATTGAAGAGTTTGATCATGGCTCAGATTGAACGCTGGCGGCAGGCCTAACACATGCAAGTCGAGCGGAAACGACTTAACTGAACCTTCGGGGAACGTTAAGGGCGTCGAGCGGCGGACGGGTGAGTAATGCCTAGGAAATTGCCCTGATGTGGGGGATAACCATTGGAAACGATGGCTAATACCGCATGATGCCTACGGGCCAAAGAGGGGGACCTTCGGGCCTCTCGCGTCAGGATATGCCTAGGTGGGATTAGCTAGTTGGTGAGGTAATGGCTCACCAAGGCGACGATCCCTAGCTGGTCTGAGAGGATGATCAGCCACACTGGAACTGAGACACGGTCCAGACTCCTACGGGAGGCAGCAGTGGGGAATATTGCACAATGGGCGCAAGCCTGATGCAGCCATGCCGCGTGTGTGAAGAAGGCCTTCGGGTTGTAAAGCACTTTCAGTCGTGAGGAAGGTGGTAGTGTTAATAGCACTATCATTTGACGTTAGCGACAGAAGAAGCACCGGCTAACTCCGTGCCAGCAGCCGCGGTAATACGGAGGGTGCGAGCGTTAATCGGAATTACTGGGCGTAAAGCGCATGCAGGTGGTTTGTTAAGTCAGATGTGAAAGCCCGGGGCTCAACCTCGGAATAGCATTTGAAACTGGCAGACTAGAGTACTGTAGAGGGGGGTAGAATTTCAGGTGTAGCGGTGAAATGCGTAGAGATCTGAAGGAATACCGGTGGCGAAGGCGGCCCCCTGGACAGATACTGACACTCAGATGCGAAAGCGTGGGGAGCAAACAGGATTAGATACCCTGGTAGTCCACGCCGTAAACGATGTCTACTTGGAGGTTGTGGCCTTGAGCCGTGGCTTTCGGAGCTAACGCGTTAAGTAGACCGCCTGGGGAGTACGGTCGCAAGATTAAAACTCAAATGAATTGACGGGGGCCCGCACAAGCGGTGGAGCATGTGGTTTAATTCGATGCAACGCGAAGAACCTTACCTACTCTTGACATCCAGAGAACTTTCCAGAGATGGATTGGTGCCTTCGGGAACTCTGAGACAGGTGCTGCATGGCTGTCGTCAGCTCGTGTTGTGAAATGTTGGGTTAAGTCCCGCAACGAGCGCAACCCTTATCCTTGTTTGCCAGCGAGTAATGTCGGGAACTCCAGGGAGACTGCCGGTGATAAACCGGAGGAAGGTGGGGACGACGTCAAGTCATCATGGCCCTTACGAGTAGGGCTACACACGTGCTACAATGGCGCATACAGAGGGCAGCAAGCTAGCGATAGTGAGCGAATCCCAAAAAGTGCGTCGTAGTCCGGATTGGAGTCTGCAACTCGACTCCATGAAGTCGGAATCGCTAGTAATCGTGGATCAGAATGCCACGGTGAATACGTTCCCGGGCCTTGTACACACCGCCCGTCACACCATGGGAGTGGGCTGCAAAAGAAGTAGGTAGTTTAACCTTCGGGAGGACGCTTACCACTTTGTGGTTCATGACTGGGGTGAAGTCGTAACAAGGTAGCGCTAGGGGAACCTGGCGCTGGATCACCTCCTTATACGAT
>NZ_MDAW01000014.1:0-36621 GCF_002875385.1 Vibrio sp. 10N.222.52.B12
GCTTGCTTTGCGAGAAGTTTTTCTCTCAAAGCGGAGGTGCATTCTAGCGAGATAATTGAGAGTGTCAAACACTTTTTTCAATTTATTTTCTCAGAAGCTTTTCACCTCTCCGACCCTGCTGAAGCCTTATCGCGTCTGCCGTGTCGGTGGATGCGCATTATAGGGAACTCAGATCCGTTCGCAACCCTTTTTTAAAAAAAAATGGAAAAAACTAACTGTTCGATGACTATTTCATCAAAAAAGCAAAAAAGAGGGTAAAAAACCCTCTTTTTCTGCCCCAAAAGCTGTATTTAAATGAATGCGTACGCGTCTGCGAACATACGTTCACTCTTCGCTTTCTTGTTCTGGGTGAACTGTTCACGCGCTGCCCCAGCCATTTCAAAGCGGCCAGCAATATAGATATCGTAGTTTTCTAAGCTTTCGAAATCTTCACTCACCGCTTGTAGCACGTTACCAACTTTACCTTGCCAATCGGCAGGTGCTTCTTCTACTACTGGAACAAAGTGAACGTTAGCAAACTTATCGGCAATCTCGGCCAGTTCTTCTTTAGCATAAAGCTGGCAGTTGTCTCGTGCACCCCAGTATAAATAGATAGGGTTGGTTTTGTTCTGTGCAACACAGTGATCCAAAATCGAGCGCACGTAACTAAAGCCAGTACCACCAGCAATCAATAATAGCGGGCGTTCGCTTTCTTCTTGAACCCAAGCATCACCATGTGGTGCATCAATCTCGATATGACCATCTGTTTCTAGGGCTGCTTGCATTGCTTCAACGACTTCTAGTGCATAAGCATTGTGTTCCGCCGCACCGATGTGCAGTTCAAGCTCACCTTCATGGCGACAAGGACTGCTCGCAATAGAGAAAGGACGTTTGTCTTTTTCACCCATCACGACCATGAGGTACTGACCTGCTTTAAAAGGCACAGGAGATTCTGGGTGAAGAAGGATTTGGTAAGTATTACAAGCTAACGGCTCAATAGACTTTACTTTACATTGGATGGTCATGGTGTTCCTCTCGCTTACTCGTCAAAAGTAAGCACTAAATTACTTTCTGTATAGGCTTGGCAAGGGAATATCCAGCCTTGCTGTTGCTCTTTTTCGGTTAGCATCGGTTCGAGGTGATAACTCACCTCGCCCGTTAGCTTTTTACACATGCACATGGCGCAAGCGCCAACTTGGCAACGGTGTGGGAAGCGAATATTGTTGTTGAGCGCAGCTTCCAACACTGTCTCCCCTTCTTTTACTTGGAACGTAACGTCCATTGATAGAAGGTGGACTTGATGACTCATAGAATACCTAACTGGTCCCAAATCTCATCGACTTTAGCCACAAGTTTAGGATCTTTTTTGATAGGCGTACCCCATTCGCGTGTGGCTTCAGATTCAAACTTATTGGTCGCATCGAGCCCAAGTTTAGATGAGCTACCCGCCTTACCACGAACTTGAGTGGTATCTCTGTCTGGATCCATTCGAGTTGTCACAGCCCAAATGATGTCATTCCAATCTTGTGCATTGACGTCATCGTCGCACAAAATAATGAATTTGTTATCCGTGTACCGAGCAAAGAAGTCCCACAGGTATTCCATCAATGCTTGAGATTGACCAGCTTGGTCTTTCTTCATTGTTACAACAGCAAATTGGTTGTTTCCTGTGGCTGGTAGGTAGATATCAACAATCTCAGGACGTTGCTGTTTCAACTCATTCAGTTCAGCTTCGGTAATCGCTTTACTGTCTCGTTCAGTGACCTTGGTTCGCGTCGCCAGCTCGGCATCCCACTTAATGGTTGCATCTAAACCCATCTTGGACCCAAGACCAACCACTGGTGAAGCAAAGTCGAGCGAGTCGATTGGCGTGTTATCTATCATCAAGGTATCACGCACAGGATCCATATGCTCTGACATGGCTTTCACGACATCATTCCAATCTCGTGCGTTTACCGATTCATCGCACACAATAACAAACTTGGTATACATGAATTGACGTAAGAAAGACCACACGCCCATCATTACGCGCTTGGCATGTCCTGGGTACTGCTTCTTCATGGTGACGACTGCCATTCGGTACGAACAACCTTCTGGCGGTAGATAGAAGTCTTCAATCTCTGGAAATTGCTTTTGCAAAATAGGCACAAACACTTCGTTTAATGCTACACCCAATACAGCTGGTTCATCTGGCGGACGACCTGTGTAGGTGCTGTGATAAATAGGGTCTTTACGCATAGTAATGTGCGTAATGGTAAATACGTGGTGCTTTTCTTTTTCGTTATAGTAGCCGGTGTGGTCACCGTAAGGGCCTTCATCGGCAAACTCGTTCGGGTCGATATAACCTTCCATAACGATTTCCGCACTCGCTGGCACTTCCAAATCATTACTGATTGACTTCACGACCTCAGTTTTGCTGCCGCGCAGTAAACCAGCAAATGCATATTCCGATAGCGTATCTGGCACGGGTGTTACTGCGCCAAGAATGGTCGCAGGGTCTGCACCAAAAGCGACCGAAACAGGAAAAGGTTTCCCTGGATTGGTTTCCATCCAATCTCGCAGATCAAGCGCACCGCCGCGGTGAGCTAACCAACGCATGATAATTTTGTTCTTGGCAATTTTCTGCTGGCGATAAATACCTAGGTTCTGACGTTTCTTATTCGGACCTTTAGTCACAGTTAAACCCCACGTAAGCAGTGGCGCAACGTCTTCTGCCCAGCAGCTCATCACTGGGATTTTATCCAAATCGACTTCATCACCTTGCCATACAATGTCTTGGCACGGCGCTTTACGTAGACGCTTGGCTGGCATGTTCAACACTTGCTTGAACACTGGCAGTTTTTCTAAGGCGTCTTTAAAGCCTTTTGGTGGCTCAGGTTCTTTTAAATAAGCCAGCAGCTTACCAACTTCTCTTAATTCTTTAACGTCTTCGCGCCCCATGCCAATTGCGACACGTTCTGGCGTACCAAATAGGTTCGTCAAAACAGGTACGTCGTAGCCAATTGGATTCTCAAACAACAGTGCCGGGCCACCAGCACGCAAGGTGCGGTCACTTATTTCTGTCATTTCGTAAGCGGGTTCGACGGGGTGAGTGATGCGTTTAAGTCGACCTTTCTGTTCTAGGTGGTCGATAAATTCGCGTAAATCCTTAAAACTCATAGGCCTTCATGCTGGCTGATTAAATTATTCGCAGTATAACAAATAGGAGGACGCTAAGATCCTCCTATTTTGTGTGGGTATGTGAGCTACGCAGCGACAAGAATCGAGCCTTGAAGAACGCTTAATTCAGGAACAGTTATTCCAAGAACTTTTCAATCTGCCGAGCTTTGACTTGGCGATTGTTTGACACTAACTCTTCCAGCCAAGATTGATGCCCTTGTTTCGCTAGCTCTCTGGCCACTAAAGTAGCTTCCTCAGAAAGCGCCATTTTAGCGATCAGAAACTGTTTTACGTCGGAAGTAAGAGGATTGGATCTCGTCAGAAGCTCAATTGCATAGGGTTTTAAAGTTGGATTAACAGTAGAGCTCATCAATTGCTGCAAAGAGAATGCATCACCAACTTCCGCTAACCTTGTAAGCTCAGTTTGGCTGTTGTAATCAGCACGCATTCGCCACAGCAGATCATACATCGCCTCATTTTGACTCACTTGTGCTAAACGTACGACAACGGCTGTAGAAGGTAACCAGCTAGTAACGTTTGCATGAGTTAACTGTTTAGTGATTGCCTCAAGTGCATCTGGAGATAAGCTGTCTAATTCGCGGATCAACAATGCCTCTCGAGCTTGTATTTGCTGCGATGTACCGGTAAGCCAATCTTTAAGGTTGAGTTCTTGGCGCTCTGCTTCCAATACAAACTCCAATGTGCTTTGGTCTTGCTTCCAGCGTTTGATCAAACGGCTTGCCACCGCAGGAAAGTTAAATGCGGGTATGCTGAACTCATAACCATCACCGCGCTCAAGCACTTGATAGGTTGGCGTAATACTGATTTGGGATTCGACAAAAATGGCCATTCTTGGCGTAAGGATGATTTCTTGTTGCTCAAGCTTTTCGAGCAAAAGAAAACGGACGACTTCTTGTTGAGGGAAAGCAAGTCGGTCGAGAGCGAATTTAAGCGAGTCGACCTCGTCTCTGACTGCATAATCGAGCAATTCAGATACTTTGGTCTGTATGTGGGTATCCTGAAGCCACTGCTCTACCACGGTTTCCTGCATTTCCTTCGCAGATAACGTTGCGGGTAATGTGATAAGTGACAAGCTCAGGAGTAATGACGACAACATTCCTTGTTGCATGTTAACCTCCCGATAACATTTTCTTCATTCTGCTGCTTCTATCGGGAGAAAGCAATAAAAAAGCCACCGATATACGGTGGCCCTTCGCAGAATTACTTATCTGAGACTATTGACGACGCATTGCATCGAAGAACTCGTCGTTGGTCTTCGTCATCGCTAGCTTATCGATTAGGAACTCCATCGCGTCAGTTTCACCCATTGGGTGAACAATCTTACGTAGAATCCACATCTTCTGTAGTTCGTCTGTCTTCGTTAGTAGCTCTTCACGACGCGTACCACTACGGTTGAAATCAATCGCAGGGAATACACGCTTTTCAGCAATCTTACGGTTCAAGTGCAGTTCCATGTTACCTGTACCCTTAAACTCTTCGTAGATAACTTCATCCATTTTAGAGCCAGTATCGACTAGCGCCGTTGCGATGATAGTTAAACTGCCGCCTTCTTCTACGTTACGAGCCGCACCGAAGAAACGCTTAGGACGGTGTAGTGCGTTTGCATCCACACCACCAGTTAGTACTTTACCTGATGAAGGCACTACGGTGTTGTATGCACGAGCTAGACGAGTAATAGAGTCAAGCAAGATAACCACGTCTTTCTTGTGTTCAACAAGACGTTTTGCTTTCTCGATTACCATTTCTGCTACTTGTACGTGGCGAGAAGCTGGCTCATCGAATGTTGACGCGACTACTTCACCTTTAACTAGACGCTGCATCTCTGTCACTTCTTCTGGACGTTCGTCGATTAGAAGTACCATCAACTCACACTCAGGGTGGTTGTATGCGATGCTTTGAGCAATGTTTTGCAGAAGCATTGTTTTACCCGCTTTCGGCGGAGCAACAATCAAACCACGTTGGCCTTTACCGATTGGTGATGCCAAATCTAAAACACGTGCTGTGATATCTTCTGTAGAACCATTACCGCGCTCCATAACCATACGCTCATTCGCGTGTAGAGGCGTTAAGTTCTCGAATAGGATCTTGTTACGAGCGTTATCTGGTTTGTCGTCGTTTACGGTGTTGACTTTCAGAAGGGCAAAGTAACGCTCACCGTCTTTTGGTGGACGAATCTTACCAGCAATTGAGTCACCAGTACGTAGGTTAAAACGACGAATCTGACTTGGCGAAACGTAGATATCATCAGGGCCAGCAAGGTATGAGCTGTCTGCGCTACGTAGGAAACCAAAGCCGTCTTGCAGAATCTCCAGAACCCCATCGCCAAAGATGTCTTCGCCGCCTTTCGCGTGCGCTTTAAGAATAGCGAAGATGATGTCTTGTTTTCTTAGACGAGCTAGGTTCTCAAGACCTAGGCTTTCGCCAAGCTTTACAAGGTCAGATACTGGTCTGTTCTTCAGTTCAGTAAGATTCATGGTGGTGGATGCTTGTTTAGTCAAAATAAGATCTGTTTTCTAGTTAAGATGGATTTGGTCTCAGGATCGACCAAGAAGAGAAATTTGTTCAATTAACGCGCGATAAGTTAGCACTAATTAATATTCTAGTCCAGAGTTAGAAAAACAAAACCGCGCATTGTTACATTGCACGGTTTTGTCTGTAATCACTTGGTGATTATAGGTTTGCGTCCAAGAACTCTTTTAACTGAGTCTTAGACAAAGCACCAACTTTCGTTGCCGCTACGTTACCGTCTTTAAATAACAGTAGCGTTGGAATGCCGCGAATACCAAACTTAGGTGGTGTACCCGCGTTATGGTCAATGTTTAGTTTACCGATAGTGAGCTTGCCTTCGTACTCGTCAGCGATCTCGTCCAGAATTGGAGCAATCATTTTACAAGGACCACACCATTCTGCCCAGAAATCCACTAGAACCGGGCCTGCAGCGTTGATTACGTCGTTTTCAAAACCGTCATCAGTAAGCTGCAAAATCTTATCACTCATCTTCCACTCCAATGTGTTTTTCGAAACTGGTTGGATGATAACCAGTAAATAGATGCCCTATTGGAATGTATTTACTTTCGTATTGCAAGCTTTAGCTGATATTCTATAGCTATGAAAAAGACGCATATCACAGAGCAAAAGTTCGCCGATTTGGATTTAAAGCCCCAAGTTATTGAAGGATTGGAAAAAAAAGGGTTCGAGTTTTGTACCCCTATCCAAGCCTTGGCGTTGCCGGTACTGCTCACCGGCCAAGACATTGCAGGCCAGGCCCAAACGGGCACTGGTAAGACCCTCGCGTTTCTTACTGCAACTTTCAACCACCTTCTGACGACACCAGAACATGAAGGCCGCAAGCCGACACAACCGCGTGCAATTATCATGGCACCAACACGTGAGCTAGCGATTCAGATCTACAACGATGCTGAGCCTTTGATCGCAAGTACTGGTCTTAAAGCAGCACTGGCTTACGGTGGCGAAAGCTACGATAAGCAACTAAATAAGCTTCAAGACGGCGTCGATATCCTGATCGGTACGACTGGTCGTATTATTGATTTCTACAAACAGCGCGTCTTCAACCTAAACAACATTCAAGCAGTTGTTTTGGATGAAGCAGACCGTATGTTTGACCTAGGCTTTATCAAAGACATCCGTTTCTTGTTCCGCCGTATGCCTGAGCCAAAAGAGCGTTTGAACATGCTTTTCTCAGCAACGCTTTCTTACCGTGTACAAGAACTTGCCTTCGAGCACATGCATAACCCTGAGCATGTTGTGGTTGAGCCTGAACAAAAAACAGGTCACCGCATCCAAGAAGAACTTTTCTACCCTTCTAACGAAGATAAGATGGCACTACTTCAAACTTTGATTGAAGAAGAATGGCCAGATCGTGCGATCGTTTTTGCAAACACCAAACACAAGTGTGAGTCAATCTGGGGTCACCTAGCGGCAGACGGACACCGTGTTGGTCTATTGACTGGCGACGTTCCACAGAAGAAACGTGAAAAGATTCTTGAACAATTCACTCGCGGTGAAGTTGACCTACTCGTAGCAACCGACGTTGCGGCACGTGGTCTACATATTCCTCTAGTAACACACGTATTTAACTTCGACTTACCTGATGATTGTGAAGATTACGTTCACCGTATCGGTCGTACTGGTCGTGCAGGTGCAAGTGGTCACTCAATCAGCTTTGCTTGTGAAGATTACGCAATCAACTTGCCACCTATCGAAGAATACATTGAGCATGCAATCCCAGTTTCTGATTACGATGCATCGGCGTTGATTCAGGAATTGCCAGCTCCACTTCGTATGCGTGCACCTCGTACTCAGCAACGCCGCACCAATACAGGTGGTACTCGCTCTGGTAATCGTAAGCCGCAAGGACGCCGTCCTCGTCAGCCGCGTCAATCAGCGCCAAAACAATCATAATAGGAAACTGAAGTCGTTTATGAGTCAAGCAGGATCATCACCGCTATACGCCGCCATCGACCTCGGGTCGAACAGTTTTCACATGCTCGTTGTGCGTCACATCGATGGCAGCGTTCAAACCATGGCTAAAATTAAGCGCAAAGTTCGTCTAGCAGCGGGCTTAGATGAACATAATTCTCTTAGTACGGAAGCTATGCAGCGAGGATGGGACTGCTTAAGTCTATTTGCAGAACGCTTGCAGGACATTCCTAAACAGAACATCCGCATCGTCGGTACCGCGACATTGCGTACCGCGACTAATGTGGATGTTTTTCTAGAGAAGGCGAACCAAATTTTAGGTCTGCCTATCGAAGTGATTACCGGTGAAGAAGAAGCCGCCACTATATATAAAGGTGTTGCTCACACTTCTGGCGGCAGTGGCCGCCGTTTGGTGGTTGACATTGGTGGCGCAAGTACCGAACTGATCATCGGCGAAGGTTTTGAAGCCAAAGCACTCACCAGTTTAAAAATGGGCTGTGTCACTTGGTTGGAAAACTTCTTCAAAGACCGCCAGCTCAATGCACGTAACTTTGAAGCCGCTATAGAAGGCGCAAAACAAACACTCAAACCGATTCTGGAGCAGTATACAGAGCTAGGTTGGGATGTCTGTGTTGGCGCTTCTGGCACAGTTCAGGCTCTGCAAGAGATCATGCTTGCGCAAGGTATGGACGAAGTCATTACTCATGCCAAACTCAAGCGTCTGCAAAAACAAGCCATGCTTGCCGATCACTTAGAAGAACTCGATATCGAGGGACTTACCCTAGAACGCGCGTTAGTCTTCCCAAGTGGTTTATCTATTCTTATCGCCATATTCGAGTTACTAGAAATTGATGCGATGACATTGGCTGGCGGCGCACTGCGTGAAGGCTTAGTGTATGAGATGGTCGACGAACTTCGTCAAAATGACATTCGTGCACGTACTATTTGCAGCGTACAGAGTCGTTACCAATTGGATTGCCAATATGGTGAACAAGTAGCAAACCTTGCGAGCAGATTGCTTGAACAAGTCGGTGGTGACGAATGGGTAGCAGAACCACAAGGTAAAGTACTGCTAGAAACAACGGCCAAGTTGCACGAAATCGGGCTAACTATCGATTTCAAGAAAGGCGGTGAGCACAGCGCTTACCTACTACAACATTTGGACTTACCTGGTTATACGCGCGCTCAGAAGTTTGTTATCGGTGAAATCGTTCGACGTTACCGTGAGCAGCTCACCTCTTTACCAGAGCAGCACGCGCTGTCTGGAACTAGTGGTAAGCGATTACTTCGTTTATTACGCCTTGCCGTACTATTGAGCCATCGCCGCAACCCAGCGCTGGAACCAAAAGTCACGCTAAATGCAGAAGGCGACAAGTTAACACTGAACATTGATGCTAACTGGCTTGATGCAAACCCGTTAACAGCCGCTGAGTTGGAAATTGAATCCAACCGTCAGACTGATATTGGCTGGCCGCTTAGCGTCGTCACAAGTTAATCACCATCACTCAATGATTGTTCAAAGAAAGGTCCTTATTAGGGCCTTTTTTATTGTTAAGCTTTGTCGAGTTTTACCTGCGTACAGCTCATGGAGCTTTTGGATACCCATGATCTAATTACTCCCCACGCTGTACAAAACCCTCTAAATCCCAGTAAGCAGGTACAAAAAAGCCGCTTGATTTGAGCAAGCGGCTTTCGGGGTTTCCACTGATATTAAGACTGAACGCTTGTCGTCACCTTAAAGTCAGGGTTCACCGCAGTCAGCTTCTTAATTAGGTAATTCAGTAATACGCCGTACATAGGAACGAATAGACCAAGACTGATAATCAGTTTGAAGCCGTAATCCACCAGCGCGATTTCTGTCCAATGCTCCGCCATAAATGGATCTGGGCTTTGGTAGAACGCAATGGCAAAGAAAGCGATGGTATCAAGTGCGTTACCGAAAAGCGTTGAACACGTTGGTGCCACCCACCACTGTTTCATTTGGCGTAGGCGGTTGAACACGTGTACATCCATGATCTGACCGAGTAGGTACGCCATGAAGCTAGCAATCGCGATACGAGCAACAAATAGGTTGAACTCACCTAAGTGGCCAAAACCTTGGAACTGACCTTCGAAGAACACCACCGATAGGAAGTAAGAGACAGCCAGAGCGGGCAACATCACTAAGAAGATGATCTTTCTTGCCATTTTCGCACCGAAAATACGAACTGTGAGGTCGGTAGCCAAAAAGATAAATGGGAAGGTAAATGCGCCCCAAGTGGTATGGAAGCCAAAGATAGTAAACGGTAGCTGAACTAGGTAATTGCTAGATGCAATAATGACTAGGTGGAATAGAACCAGATAGATAAGGGCGTTGCGCTGCTGCGCAGGGGTAAAGTTACTCATGCGATACCTTTTTAGTTTGGTTTGGGGGTGAGGGAACCCAAATCGAGCCCTTTCAATAAAGAAAAGCACTCTTACCAACAATGTAAAATGAAAAAATAAACTGGCTAAGCTCATTCTGAGCGAAGCGGTGGGCGATTATACATTAACCAATTTGACTCGCAAGCGGTCTGTATTACGCAAACGTTTGAGCACAAAAAAGGGCGTTTCATGTGAAACACCCTTTCGTGAAAGTTCTATTTTTTAGAAGCCGCGTTGGAACAATCCCGCTAGGTAATCCAACTCTTCCCTGCTCTCTTCAATCGCTAAGGCTTCAAACCAAATCGCTTCACTGTAATGCTCTGCTTTCATAAACAATCGACAACCTTCAAAGTCGATCAACCAAGAATGAATGTCCGCATCCCATTGCTTTTCGACCACAGTAGCGGAAAGCAGTCCAAGTAAACGCTCACCTAAAGCAGGAAAACTATCGAGGTCAAAACTTGGTGCGGTTATGATTAAGCGCCCCTCTCGTGCCATGTAGTCCGCTAAGCCAAATTCCTTTTGCATTTTGATTCCTTATCCGTGGTGAGTAATGTGTTCTTGAATCAAATCAAGGAACGGATCGGCGTACTTCTCTAACTTACGCTGACCAACACCGCTGACTGCCAGCATTTCGCCGTAAGAGGTTGGCAGAATTTCCGCCATATCAATCAAGGTCGCGTCACTGAAGACAACGTATGGTGGTAAACCATCTTCGTCCGCGATCGATTTACGCAACTTACGTAATTTGGCAAACAGCTTCTTATCGTAGTTCTTGCTGGTGAGTTTATCTGACTTCGCCGCACGTGCTGCGGTGTCTAAACGTGGGACCGCTAACTCTAGAGTCACATCGCCACGCAACAGCGGACGCGCTTCTTCCGTTAATTGCAGTGTTGAGTTGCGCGTGATGTTTTGGCTCAACAGTCCTTTGTGGATTAACTGGCGGAAAATACTGATCCAGTAATCATGACTATGGTCTCGGCCTATTGCGTAGGTAGAGATCTTGTCGTGGCCATTTTCACGTACACGAATATTCTGCATACCACGCAGCACTTCCACCACATAGCCCATACCAAAGCTTTGGTTTACACGGTACACACAAGACAATGCCTTACGCGCTTCTTCTGTGGCATCAAAGTGTTTCGGTGGATCTAAGCAAATATCGCAGTTGCCACATGGCTTCTCACGATATTCTCCAAAGTAATTCAATAGCACCTGACGGCGACAGGTTTGCGCCTCAGCAAAGGCACTCATCGCATTCAGTTTGTGGGTTTCCACCTGCTTCTGTGGACCGTCGTCTTTCTCATCCAACATACGACGTAACCAACTTATATCTGCTGGGTCATACAGCATCATCGCTTCCGCAGGTAAACCATCACGCCCTGCACGACCGGTTTCCTGATAGTAGGATTCAATGTTGCGCGGGATATCGAAGTGAACCACAAAACGCACGTTTGGTTTGTTGATACCCATACCAAAGGCCACTGTCGCAACGACGATCTGAATATCGTCCCGTTGGAAAGCTTCTTGAACGTAAGCACGCTCGTCTGCATCCATACCGGCATGGTAACCTGCGGCACGAATATGGTTGTTACACAGCTTCTCAGTCACCATCTCAACTTTCTTACGACTACCACAATAGATGATGCCGCAGTTGCCCTTTTGGGTATCCAGATATCGAATGATTTGCGAAACCGGTTTGTGTTTTTCAACTAAGTTATAGCGGATGTTCGGACGGTCAAAGCTACCTAGATAAACTTCAGGTGCGTTGAGTTGAAGTCGATCAAGAATATCTTTGCGCGTAGCGTCATCCGCAGTCGCCGTCAGCGCCATAAATGGCACATGGGAAAACTGCTGCTTAAGTTGACCAAGCGCGGCGTATTCAGGACGGAAATCATGTCCCCACTGGGAAATACAGTGCGCTTCATCGACGGCAATCATAGATAGAGGAAGGTTTTCCAAACGTTCAATGAAATCACGCATCAATACACGTTCTGGCGAGACGTATACCAACTTAAGATGACCAGAGTGCATTCGGTTGTAAACGCTAATGAGATCTTCTCGAGCCATGGTCGAGTTAATGCACTCAGCCGCAACACCGTTAGCTTTAAGCTGATCCACTTGGTCTTTCATCAACGAAATCAGCGGAGAAATGACCAAAGTAATGCCAGAGCGAACCAAAGCAGGGATTTGATAACACAGCGACTTACCACCACCCGTAGGCAGGATAACTAAGCTATCACGACCTTCTACCGCGGCGTCAATCACCAACTGCTGACCATCACGGAACTCTTGGTAACCAAATACATCCTCCAACACACGTTGAGGCGTCAAAGGCGAATCAGATTGTTCGGCTAACAAAGTCGAGGTCATGAAAAATCTCAGATTGGGTCTTAGAAAGAAGTGCTTATGCATGCCACTGGCACGCAAAGTGAGGGCACATTGTAATGGGGTTTCATGGTGAATAAAACCGCAAATTGTTAGGTGATTAAGTTCACCACTCGTATACTGATTGTCTGCTCTATAAAAACTCAATTAGGTGACATCCCATGACACCAGAAGAACAACAACGCTCACGGCAAGGCGTCTTGCTTGCTGTTGGTGCGTATACCATGTGGGGCATCGCACCCATTTACTTCAAATCAATTGCTGAAGTCTCACCACTAGAGATCTTAAGCCACCGAGTGTTTTGGTCTTTCTTTTTGCTTGCCGCACTCCTCCATTTTGGTCGCCAATGGCGCTCGGTTCGAGACATCATCAAAAATAAAACCAAGATGATGTATTTGATCTCTACTGCTATTTTGGTTGGGGCAAACTGGCTGATCTTCATCTGGGCGGTCACGTCAAATCATATGCTCGATGCCAGTCTCGGCTATTACATCAACCCGTTAATCAATGTGTTACTCGGGATGGTGTTTCTGGGAGAGAGGTTACGTAAGCTGCAATGGTTCGCAGTCGTGCTGGCGGCTTGTGGCGTATTAGTGCAATTAATCGTGTTTGGCTCTGTCCCTGTGGTTGCTATCGCACTCGCAATGAGCTTTGGTTTTTACGGCTTGCTACGTAAAAAAGTCAGTGTGGAAGCACAAACCGGGTTATTCATTGAAACTCTCGTCATGTTGCCTGCGGCAAGTATCTATCTCTTTTTTATTGCCAGCACCCCAACCTCAAACATGTTTGAGAACCCATGGCAGCTAAATACCTTATTGATTGCCGCAGGTGTCATCACTACCCTGCCGCTATTGTGCTTTACCGGTGCAGCTACGCGCCTAAAACTCTCAACTTTAGGCTTTTTTCAGTACATTGGACCGAGCTTGATGTTCTTATTGGCGGTACTGATTTACGGCGAACCGTTCACCAGTGATAAAGCCATCACCTTCGCCTTTATTTGGGGGGCCTTGGTGGTATTTAGCTTTGATGGTCTGAGTAACAACCGTAAGTCACGCAAAGCCATGCAGGCACAGTGATCGTTTTTTACAAGACAAGTTAGAAATTGATGGATAAGCTTGGTCATAATGTGACCAAGCTTTTTTTATTTAATGGAACATATTCAGTACTACGCAACCGACCATGACAACTTGAGTCTGATAGAGGCGAAATACCAGAAATTTGCTTTTCAAAGGCATTACCATCTGGATTTTCATCTCGGTCTGATCACGCATGGCGCGCAGAAGTTCCAATACCAAGGTAACAGCCACCAAGTTGGTCACGGGCAAATTGTGATTATGCCGCCAGATGAGCTGCACGACGGGCAATCTAAGCTCGAAAGTGGTTATGAAGTGAATGTATTTGCGATCGAACCTCACCTATTGAGCGATCTAGCTGATCTTAAGAAAAACGGTCAAATAATACACTTCAACGAGCTGATCATCTCGGATCCACAGATATTTTCACAACTTAGTAACTTACACGGGCTACTTCGTCGTGAAAACCTCAGCCAACTCACCAAAGATTGCCTTCCTTTTGAAGGGTTTAACCAACTTTTTGATCGCTACGGATCGCTTGAGCGACAAAAAGTGGTGCCGTTAGGAAGTCAATCACTTGGAACGTTAAAAGATTATCTAATGGCAAACCTTGACCAAGCAGTGCGTTTGGATTCACTTTCAGAGCTGTGCCAACTGAGCCCAACTCAGTTCCAGCGCCACTTTAAAGCGCAAACTGGCATGACGCCTTATGCATGGTTCGCACGCCTGCGCCTTGAGCAAGGCATGAAGTTACTGCAAGCTGGTCAATGTGGTACCGACGTCGCCCATCAGATCGGTTTCTACGATCAAGCGCATTTCAGCAAAGCGTTTAAGCAGACCTACGGTGTTTCCCCTTCTCAAGTGACTCGTTAATTTCATTTACCGAGAAAGCTGTCAGTTTTTTACAAGCGCCACAGGTGACTTACCACGACAATAGCCGCATTGGTTATATTTGAGATGTGTTATGAATGAATCCACCATATTGCTGACGCTCGCCAGCATTCACTTTATTGCCCTAATGAGTCCCGGTCCCGACTTTGCGCTGGTCGTGCAAAACGCGACGCGTCATGGTCGTCAAACTGGCTTGTACATTGCGTTGGGATTGTCCGTCGGTATTTTGCTGCACTCTTTGTTCAGCCTGACAGGCGTGAGTTATATCGTCCACCAGCACCCAGTGTTGTATTCGGTGGTGCAACTGCTCGGTGGTAGTTATCTGCTCTATTTAGGTATTGGTGCATTGCGCGCCGTGATCTCGATGATCAAAAACCCACAGGCGGATCAACCTAAGAAGCAAAACAACCTCGTGATCAGCAATAAGCGTCAGGCGTTTGCTAAAGGATTTGCGACCAACATTCTTAACCCGAAAGCCTTGGTGTTCTTTATCAGTTTGATGTCGAGCTTAGTCCCTGCTGGTATGTCGATTACTGGCAAAGGTATTGCTTTGATCATCCTGTTTGGCTTGTCGCTATTCTGGTTCTCTAGCCTTGCGTGGATGCTGTCAACACAGCGCTTACAACGTAAATTGCAACAAGCAGGCATCTACATCGACGGTCTGTGTGGCGTGGTATTTACTCTCGTGGGCGGCAGCATTTTGTACCAAACCATAAGCACTTTTATCGGATAAAGTACTGATTTAAAAGCGTAGCACAATCGACATTTCTAAGATTGCTGACTCGACGTGACTCTTCATGACTGCCAAGCTGAAAGCACAAAACTGGCAACATGGAGAGTCATCATGCATTGGACGTTCAACCGACTCGTGACCACGGGTCTTTTTCTTACTTCCCCACTAATCTTATCTACCTCAGCCTTTGCTAACCAAGCAGCAGATGCCGTTGCGCCGGAGCACAGTACTGGCTTCGAGCAGAAGCAATTGGTCAAAGCCAAAGATTATATGGTCACCGCAGCCAACCCACTTGCCACCCAAGCCGGGGCTGACGTTCTTGCTCAAGGCGGTAATGCTATTGATGCCATGGTTGCCGTGCAATTGATGCTGGGCTTGGTAGAACCGCAATCTTCAGGCATTGGTGGTGGCGCCTTCTTAGTGTATTGGGACAGTGAGAAACAAAAACTGACCACGTATGATGGACGTGAAACCGCACCGCTCGCCGCAACGCCGAAACTCTTCCTAGATGACAAAGGACAACCACTGCAGTTTTACGATGCGGTTGTCGGTGGGCGTTCCGTTGCCACTCCTGGCACAGTGAAACTACTTTGGGACACGCACCAGAAATACGGCAAGTTGGAATGGAAAAAGATCATCCAACCTGTGATTACCTTGGCTGAGCAAGGTTTCGAAGTGAGTCCTCGCCTCGCGAGCCTAATTGAAAAAGATGCCAAGCGCTTATCACGCTTCCCTGCGACTAAGGCTTACTTCTTTAATCCAGATGGCTCACCAAAAGCCGAAGGCACGTTGTTGAAGAACCCTGAATACGCGCAAACTCTGACGGCAATTGCAGAGCAAGGGGCAAAAGCTTTCTATCAAGGTGATATCGCCACAGACATCATCAAGACAGTACAGAATGCACCGGGCAATCCTGGCGTATTGGCACAACCTGACTTTGATGCGTTCCAAATCAAGCAACGTGAACCGGTTTGTGCGGCTTACCAAAGCTATGACATCTGCGGCATGGGACCACCAAGCTCTGGCGCATTGACGGTTGGACAGATTCTCGCGATCACCGAGCAATACGATCTTAAAGGTTGGGGAGCCGAAAGCGCGAAATCATGGCAAGTGATCGCCGATGCGTCTCGCCTTGCGTTTGCGGATCGCGGTAAATACATGGCTGACCAAGATTATGTGCCAATGCCAACCGAAGGCTTGCTTGATAAAGATTATCTCAAGCAACGTGCTGAGCTCATTCAAGTCGGTAAAACGTTGAGTAAGGTTGAAGCTGGCAATCCTCCTTGGTCGCACGCCATGAACTTAAGCATGGACCAATCGATCGAGCTGCCTTCCACCAGCCATTTCAATATCGTCGACAAGCAAGGCAATGTGGTTTCAATGACAACGACCATTGAGAACGCCTTTGGCTCACGCTTGATGGTGCGCGGCTTCTTGCTCAATAACGAACTTACCGATTTCTCTTTCCGCACGCATCAAGATGGTGTGCCAATCGCGAACCGCTTAGAACCAGGCAAACGCCCACGTTCATCCATGGCGCCAACCATTATGATGAAGGACGATAAACCCTACATGGCAATTGGTTCACCGGGCGGCAGCCGCATCATTGGTTACGTCGCACAAGCCATTATCGCCCACACACAATGGGATATGGACATCCAAAGTGTGATCAATCAGCCACGATTGCTGAACCGTTTTGGTACCTTAGATATTGAGCAAGGTACTGCTGCAGAAGGCTTACAGCCTGAGTTGGAGAAGATGGGTTTTAAAACTGATGTTCGTGATTTGAACTCTGGACTGCATGCGATACGTATAACAAAAGACGGTCTCGAAGGTGCGGCTGATCCAAGGCGTGAAGGTGCCGCTATCGGGCAGTAAGAGTCTTTCGCTCGACCCCTTGTGCGAGATCTCTCACAAAGGGTTGAGCAAACCTCTCTTTTTTAATGGTAAAACCGTACAACAAAGAGCATAAGCCATTGAATTTAATGGTTATGTATCTTTTTTGAACGCTAAGAGAGTAAAAAAATGTGAGATTAGCCCGTTGTTGGGAATCGCTAAACACGTAATATTAAACCTGTCGGAAGGATGCTGACACGGAACAGGAAACACCACGGACTTGGTGAACTTCAGGAAGAAGAAACGGTTATTCAGGATGAATAGTCGGGCATGGATTGCAAAATTGGACATTGAACGGAATCAATAGTGACTAGGATGGTTACTACTAAGGACGGGAAATGGACACCTCTGGACGAGGCAAGGATTTGAACATCAGGATGATGTCAGGGACACCGCTCAGGGAACAAGTGATGAGAGCTAACGAGGATGGTTAGCAGACCAGGATAAGGTCAAGGACACCGCTAGGATGGCGACGTAAGGATTAAGCTGACGGATTCAGCACACTATCATGGATTAGATGCATGGAGCACACTTAGTAGCCGGATTGCTGCGAGTAAGACTATAACCCCGATGGGCGAAAGCCCTCGGGGTTTTTCTTTGCCTAAAATTTTTCTCAGCAGATCTACTGAAAGTAGACATTCACCCACAACGCCCACCTTTCACTTCAAACGACATCGTTAAATCGCCGCTTTTGCACTCCATTTTTTACTGCATTAGCGACACAAAAACAGCACAAACAAAAAGAGCTGCCGAAGCAGCTCTTAAGTTGATTAGTTTGGTGAAGTATTACAGTTTCTCTAGTTTCGCGTAAGCAGTCACTAACCACTTAATACCTTCGCCATTAAAAGCAATCTGAACACGGCTTTGTGGACCGCTGCCTTCAAAGTTGATGATGGTACCTTCACCAAACTTCGGATGCATGACGCGAGAACCCAGCGTAAAGCCAGTTTCATTGAAGCTATCTTTCACGACCGTTTGGCTGAATCGGCCACTGCTTGCAGGACGGCTGACTTGTGCTTTCATACGAACTTCATCCAAACATGCTTCTGGTAGCTCACGAATAAAGCGAGATGGCTTATGATACTTATCCTGACCGTACAAGCGGCGCATTTCAGCATAAGTGATGTACAGCTTCTGCATCGCACGAGTCATACCTACATAGCACAAACGACGCTCTTCTTCTAAACGTCCCGCCTCTTCTGCCGACATTTGACTTGGGAACATGCCTTCTTCCACACCAACCATAAACACGAGCGGGAACTCTAGACCTTTCGCGCTGTGCAATGTCATTAGCTGAACCGCATCTTCGAATTCATCAGCTTGTCCTTCGCCCGCTTCTAATGCTGCATGGGTTAGGAATGCCGTCAGCAATGACATGTCTTCGGCTTCTTCTGGTTTCTCGAATTGACGAGTTGCTGTCACCAATTCTTCCAAGTTCTCAATACGCGCCTTAGACTTTTCACCCTTCTCTTGCTCGTACATGGCGAACAAACCTGAGTATTTAATGACATGATCAGCCTGATGATGCAGAGGCATTTCTAACGTGTCATCTTCTAGTGCTGTCACCAACTCAATAAAACGGCTTAATGCCCCTGCCGCTCGGCCTGGTAATACTTGCTCCTCAAGCATGACCATACTCGCTTCCCACATGGTGCAACCGCGATCACGCGCTGCAAAGCGAATGGTTTCTAGAGTTTTATCACCCAAGCCACGCGTGGGTGTATTAACTACACGCTCAAATGCGGCGTCATCGTTACGGTTAGCGATCAAACGCATGTAGCTCAAGGCGTCTTTGATTTCCTGACGTTCGAAGAATCGCATACCACCGTAGATACGGTAAGGCAGGCCAGCTTGAATCAAGGCTTCTTCCAGAACACGCGATTGGGCGTTGTTACGGTAGAGCATGGCAGCGTCATTCAGTGCGCCGCCTTTTTCTTGCCACTCTTTGATTTTGTTAACCGCAAAACGCGCTTCATCCAATTCGTTGTAAGCGCTGTAAACTGAGATAGGCTCACCGACAACACCATCAGTCCAAAGCTCTTTACCCATACGTTCAGTGTTATTGGCAATCAGGGTGTTAGACGCTTCCAAAATGGTCTTGGTTGAACGATAGTTTTGTTCAAGACGGATGGTATTCACGCTTGGGAATTCCAGCGTAAACTTCTCAATATTCTCAATTTTCGCGCCACGCCAACCGTAAATAGATTGGTCATCATCACCAACGATCATCACGTGACACTCAGGGCCCGCCATCATACGTAGCCAAGCGTATTGGATGTTGTTGGTATCTTGAAACTCGTCCACCAAGATGTGCTTAAAGCGTGCTTGGTAGTGTTCACGAACGAACTTGTTATCACGCAGTAGCTCATGTGCGCGCAGCAAGATTTCCGCAAAATCGACTAACCCAGCGCGATCGCACGCCTCTTGATAAGCGGTGTACAACTGTAGGTATGTCTTGGTCACTGGATCGTGGTACGCATCAATGTGTGACGGACGTAGACCCTCGTCTTTTTTGCCGTTAATCCACCATGATACTTGGCGTGCAGGCCATTGTTTCTCATCTAAGTTTTGCGCTTTGATTAAACGCTTCAATAGACGTAACTGATCGTCGCTATCGATAATTTGAAAATCTTCCGGTAGCTTGGCATCAAGATAATGCGCACGCAGAATACGGTGACAAATCCCATGGAAAGTACCATTCCACATTCCGCCTGCACTGCCCATCATGAGCTCTTCGATACGTCCACGCATCTCTGCCGCGGCCTTATTGGTAAAGGTTACCGACATAATCGAGAACGGAGATGCCTGCTCGACCGACATCAACCAAGCAATGCGGTGAACAAGAACGCGTGTCTTACCACTCCCTGCACCAGCAAGGACGAGCAAGTTTTCTAGAGGTGCGGCAACGGCTTCACGTTGTTTATCGTTCAAACCGTCGACTAATAGAGAGGGATCCATCATGATGAGAGCTACTGGTTATTTATACATAAAAATAGATTATAACCTAAACAACCTCCTCAGATTAGACAAAAATTCATAAAAAATTCGATGTTTTTTTACTCGACGCATCAATAAGTTATATAAATTCCATTCTTTAAACCATTTGTTTCGAAAATTTCTCTGAAAGTTTTTTAGCCAGTTTCCTATCTTTTAAGTTAAGCAAGTTGATAACAAAAACGCCACAACAGGCGATTCATCTTGCCAACTTAAAGTAAAGGAAATCATTCAGAGGAATTTATTATGAAAAAGTCGAATCTAGCTGTTACTGCTGCTGTTACTGGCCTTCTAGCTCTTGGTGGCACAATGCTAACTGCAGCTCCAGCTGTCGCAGCTGATAAAGAAAAATGCTACGGCGTTTCAAAAGCAGGCAAAAACGACTGTGCAACGAAGAGCAGTTCTTGTGCTGGTACAGCTAAAGAAGATAACCAAAAAGATGCATTCGTAGTCGTACCGAAAGGTCTATGTGACAAGCTAGTTGGCGGTAGCACTTCTTCTTCATAATCTTTCAGAGCTACCTCCTATTAGGATGCGTTGACGCTCAACCAACGCATCCTTCTCTCTCACCTCATTTGAAAAGGAGTTTCACGTGAAACACCACACCTTCCATGAACTTGTTGGTGTTGGATTGCGAACCCCTCACCTCGATTACTTTGGCCAAAACAAACCCGAACTTTCTTGGCTAGAAATCCATAGTGAGAATTACTTCCAGCCAAATGCGACAGAGCGCCATCAATTACAAAACCTACGAGAACATTACCAGATCAGTTGTCACGGTATAGGCTTATCTTTAGGGTCAGTTGAACGAGTAAATCAACAGCACTTAGCACAGTTGAAAGCATTAATTGACTTCATTGAACCTATCCTAGTATCTGACCATTTAAGCTGGAGTGAAAACGGCGGGCATTATTTCAATGATTTACTGCCACTCCCATACACAGAGGAAGCACTCGCAGTATTCGTTCGTAATGTCAATGAAGTACAAGACTACCTACAACGGGAGATCTTAATAGAGAACCCATCCAGTTATGTGAAGTTTCAACATTCAACCATTAGCGAATGGGAGTTTCTTACCGAAGTGCAAAAACGCACCGACTGTCGTTTATTGCTCGATTTAAACAATGTTTATGTTTCGGCGTTCAACCACGGTTTTGATTGCGACACATACCTAGATGCGATTCCAGCCGACAAAGTGGATGAGATTCACTTGGCAGGTTTTACTATCAAACAACTCGACAAAGGCGAGATATGGATTGATACCCATAGCCGCCCAGTCAGCGATGAAGTTTGGCAGCTGTTCGCACAATGGACAAAAAAACACGGTCCACGTCATGCATTGATTGAATGGGACTTGGATATCCCCGCGCCAGAAGTCTTGCTCGGAGAAGCACAGAAAGCATCGCAACTGCTGTTGCAAGGCGCACTCCCAAGTGAACAAAGCGAACCAAGGAAGGCATCATGAATCTAGCCACCTTACAAAGCCAGTTTGCTAAAGCCCTACATTATCAAGCACTCGGCGAAGATTGCGATATTGCCAGTGATGAGTTTACCGCTGATGAACGCATGCAGATTTACCGCAATAACTTTATCGTCAGCTTAAGCGAAGTGTTGTCCGCTACCTACCCAATGGTTGAAGCGCTACTTGGTGAAGAATGCTTCGAACAGATGGCTCGCCAGCATGTTCTCACTTATCCATTAGAAGAAGGAAATGTGGTGTATTATGGCGAAGGCTTTCAAGATACCATCATGCAGTTCAGCCAGGTGATAGCACAAGCCCCCTACAGCCCTGAAGTCGCACGCTTCGAGTGGCATATCGACCTCGCTCGTCAAGCACAGTATGAACAATCCAATGCGGCAGCATTAAAACCGCTTGCGTTACTTAGCGAAGTGAGTGAAGAGCAACAGTCCGCTTTGGTTTTGCACCTTAAACAAGGCTGCCGAAGCTTTGACTCCAGTTACGCGGTATTTGATTTGTTTGGCGCGATTCAAACTGGGCAATTCGAACAACTTAATATCAACCAATTACAGCAAGGTGTCATCTCGATTCAAGCCAATGGAGAAGCCTTGTGTCACGCACTCGATGCCGATGTGTTCCAACTGCTGCAATGTTTAGAGCTGAAACAGAGTTTGAGCGAAATACCTGAAGTTTTACTCGCTCATCTTAATAGCATCATGGCACTCGATCTCGTTGACGGCTTTACATTGAAATCAATCTAAGGAGCACTCTATGACGGATACGGTTAAAAACTTAGTGAATCGGTACGACGATTTAATCAGTACCCTACAAACTAGCTTTGTCCCTTTACTACTTCTCTTTTGTCGCTTGTGGGTAGCGTGGGTGTTCTTCAATTCAGGGCTAATCAAACTCTCATCTTGGGACAGCACACTGTATTTATTTGAGCTGGAATACCAAGTGCCAATACTGCCATGGGAACTGGCGGCTTACTTAGGTACAGCTGCGGAGTTGGTTCTACCGGTATTCTTGGCACTAGGGTTAATTACGCGCCCGATGGCTGCGATTCTGTTTGTGTTTAACATCATCGCCGTGGTCTCTTACCCGCTGCTGTGGGAGAAAGGTTTCTATGACCATCAACTTTGGGGGGTGATGATTCTTATTGTTATTGTGTGGGGGCCAGGGCCTTTATCTCTCGACCACATTATCAAGAAGAAAGTCACTAACTAAAAAAATCCCCGCATAATGCGGGGATTTTTATTACTTGTTCAAGTAAGCCAGTAACTCTTCTGCTGAGATACCTTGCTTCGCGAGGTCTTTTGCCATCTGCTCTACTTGCTCGCCTTTACGTGACTCAATCACTTGCTGAAATTGATACACAAGATCACGCAAGACTGGCAATGGAACTTGTTTTGCCGCACTACGAATACGCTCAGAGCTTTGGTTACCCAATTCGTTGAGCAACTTACCAAACATCACCTTTTCTGGTGACTCTTCCATTTGCTCTAAGATACGAGCCATTTCATACGTGGTTAACGACATTACTTTTTGAGTTCCGTTATGGTGTCGAGAAAAGTTTGAACGACAAATATACACGCGTTAGGTACATTGGAAAATACTAAATTACCGAGTTTTACGCATTCGCCAATTTCGCATGCCAGTTCTTACCTGCTTTGCTAAACAGAATCACCAAAGCTGGAAGCAATACCCACATATGAATCGCAATCAGAGTTTGTGGATCCAGTGATAAACGCTGTAGCGTACCTACCAACAAACCAGAGCCACTCATTTGGAACAAACCAAGTAGTGCAGCCGCAGTACCCGCTTTATCACCAAACGGTTCTAACGCTTTACCTGCTGCTGCACCAAGAATCCAAGCGAAGCCAACCGATGAGATAAAGATTGGCAGCATGAAAGACAGCGCCGTGTTGTGTCCTTTCATCACCATCATGATAACGCCAGCTATCGAGAGTAAGCTAATACCAACAACCAGTGAATTGTGCGTACCCCAGCGATCCATGAATTTCGGTGCCAACATACAAGCTGCAATATTAAACGCCGCGTTAAGACCAAACCAGAAGGTAAACTCGTTCATGGATAAACCCATGCCCGTCATCAGTACACCTGGAGCTGATGTGACGTAAGCAAGAATGACCGCCATCGCCATTAGACACAATGATGCATGGAAAATGAATGACGGCGTGCTTAATACAGACCAATAACGGCTCAGTTTAAACACAGCTTGTTTTTCAGTTGCAGGGTTGGTTTCCTTCATTCCAAAGAAAATCATCGTTCCGGCAATCACAGCGAAGCCGGCCATGAAGCTGAAGTTTGCACGCCAATCGAATTGCTGGGTTAACCAACTGCCTAAAATAGGCGCCAATGCCGGGATAAAGCAGATCGCCCCGTTAAGGTAACTGATCATTTTGCCACTTTTTTCCGGACCAAAGATATCGCGAACTGTTGCAAAGGCTGCTACAGATGTTGCACATGCACCTAAGCCTTGTAGCAAACGAGCCGTCAACATCCACTCAATATTTTGAGCACTCCACGCCAATAAAGCGCTCACTGCGTAGATGGTGATGCCTCCCAATGCAACAGTTCGACGTCCGAGTTTATCTGCCAAGGGGCCTGCGAATAGCTGGCCAACACCCATAGCAAATAGGAACCAAGTGATGGTGTCTTGTGCCAATGCATTTTCTACCTGAAAAGTGGATGCGATAAGAGGCAAAGCAGGTAGATAGATATCAATCGCAAGCGGACTGAACAGAACTAACATGGTCAACAGCGCCATCTGTTTTTTGCTATTTGTAATATGGCTAGACACAAAACACTCCAAATTGAATAAGAACTTTTGAGCAAAGCTTAATCATCTGATGATATGAATGGAAATGATGTATACTCATGACCATTATTCCAATGAGGAAAATCACAGTGAACGTAGAGAAACTGGTACGCATCGACCTCAACTTGTTGGTCTGTTTTAAGGTACTAATCGAGGAGTTGAATGTTACTCGAGCTGCACACCGACTCTGTTTGAGTCAGTCTGCAGTGAGTAAATCTTTGGCCAAGTTACGCACTCAGTTTGATGACCCTTTGTTCACACGAAACTCGCATGGATTGACGCCAACACCACGAGCTTTGTTCCTCAAACCGAAACTGGATCTGTTGATAAATCAACTTGATGTCCTGACTCAACCAGAAGAGTTCTCACCACAGAGCAGTGAATACCGTTTTCAAATTGCTGCGGTGGAGAGTGTCTACCCGTTGATTTTGCCCCACTTCTTGCCAGCAATATTCCAACAAGCACCTGGCGTGACCATCAGCACGCATCCATGGTCTGAACAGACTTTTAAAATGATTCAACGTGGTGAGATTGATTTGGGTATGACGGGGCGAGATATCGACATCAATGATGCCAAGCTGACTATGTTGCCGCCCGATGACATTTGTGAACAGGAAATCTATCGCGACCACCAAATGTGTATCGTGCGTAAAGACCACCCGGCTTTGCGTGGTAACTGGAACTTAGAAGCTTACCTAGCCCTGCGTCATGTACAGGTGCGTTGTGATGGCAACGACCGTTGGTTGCTCGACTATCGTTTAGCCGACATTGGTCGCGAACGTGACATCGCAGTCACCGTACCGGACTTTAATAGCGCCGCCAGTTTGTGTTCTTACACTGATTTTGTGTTTACCGCGCCAAGCCACTTTGTGAAACTGGCCGCCAAACAACACGACATGGCATTACTGCCGCTGCCACTCGAATTCCCGCCAATGGCTTACACTTTGTTCTGGCATCGAGACAGAGAAAATGACCCGGCATTAACTTGGCTACGTACCATGATCACGCAAAAAACCGATCATCTTAGATAAAAATCCCGGACGCGATTTGCGCTCTTACGGTAAAATGAGTAGCTTAACAGTCGATAGTCCTTTTTGGCTCATCTATGGTCTGTTGTACTCCGACTCTATTGAAGTGATTGCGAACCTCAATAGATTCGTAAACTGCATGAAGCAGATGGAAACAGCTCCCACACCTGAGCATGAAGGAGCGGTAATTTGAAGGAATAACACAGATGCACAACGATACCCAAAGCCGCGTGAATGCAATTCGCGAATGGCTAGCACAACATAATATTGACGCCCTACTTATCCCACATGAAGACGAGTACTTGGGCGAATACGTACCAGCGCACAACGAGCGTTTACATTGGCTAACTGGTTTTACCGGTTCTGCTGGTGCTGCGGTAATCACCAAAGACAAAGCCGCAATCTTTGTTGATGGTCGCTACACGGTACAAGTAACCAAGCAGGTTCCTGCTGATCTATTCGAATACCGTCACCTGATTGAAGAGCCCGCGTTAGATTGGATTAAAGACCATCTTACAAATGGCGCGTCTGTGGCAATCGACCCTCGCATGCACAACTCTGCTTGGCTGGACATGGCACAAGCAAAACTTACAGGTGCACTTGAGCTTAAGATTCTCGACAGCAACCCAATTGATGAGCTGTGGCACGACCGCCCTGCTCCTGTAGTTTCTGATGTTCGCCTAATGGCAACAGAATCAGTTGGTCAATCAAGTGAAAGCAAACGCCAAGAAATCGCAGAGCTCTTGAAAAAAGCCGGCGCAGACAGCGCAGTTATCACTGCACTTGATTCTATCTGTTGGCTGCTTAACGTTCGTGGTCTTGATGTATCACGTCTACCAGTTCTGCTTTCTCACGCGATTCTGCACTCAGATTCAAGCGTGGAGTACTTCCTAGATCCTGCTCGCCTACCTGCTGAGTTTGACGCTCATGTTGGTGCGGGAGTAACGGTTCATCACCCAGAAGCATTGCAAGCACGACTAGAAACTCTAACTGGCAAGAATGTACTGGTTGACCCTGCGACAAGTAACGCATGGTTTAAGTTGGTTCTACAAAATGCTGGCGCATCTGTGGTGAATAAAGCTGACCCATGCCTAATGCCAAAAGCAGCGAAGAACGCAGTTGAAATCGCAGGCATGAAAGCATGTCATATCCGTGATGGCGTGGCGATGAGTAAGTTCCTATCTTGGTTAGATGCAGAAGTCGTTGCAGGTAACCTGCATGATGAAGCAACATTGGCTGACAAACTGGAAGCGTTCCGTAGCGAAGACCCGACACTGATGGATCTTAGCTTCGATACTATTTCAGCTGCGGGCGGCAACGCGGCGATGTGTCACTACAACCACGAAAACCAACCTGAACCTGGCAAGCTAGAACTGAACACACTTTACCTAGTGGATTCAGGCGGTCAGTACCTAGATGGTACGACAGACATCACGCGTACAATTGCGATTGGTCAACCTTCACAAGAGATGATTAAACAATTCACTCTTGCGCTAAAAGGTCACATCGGTGTTGCACGTGCACGTTTCCCGAAAGGCTCTCGTGGTTACCAAATCGATACATTAGCTCGTCAGCACCTATGGGCGGAAGGCTACGATTACGACCACGGTACTGGTCACGGTGTTGGTCACTTCCTAAGTGTTCATGAAGGTCCGGCGAGCATTTCGAAGAAGCAAATCGACGTGCCTCTAACAGAAGGCATGGTGCTATCCAACGAGCCAGGTTACTACCGTGCAGATGCGTTTGGTATCCGTATCGAGAACCTAGAGCTTGTTGTTGAAACCCCGACTAACGGTGACTTCCCTGTTCTATCATTTGAGTCGCTAACACGCTGCCCAATCGACAAGCGCAACATCAACGTTGATATGCTAACTCGTCCAGAACTTGCTTGGCTGAATGACTACCATCAGAGAGTATGGGATGAGATCAGCCCGCTAGTTGAAGGTGATGTGAAAGAGTGGCTTCGTCAAGCAACGGCACCTGTAGCACACAGCTAGAAGCTAGAAAAACGTAGAGGGTTGATGTTTTGCATCAACCCTCTTTTCTTTGCCTATGTTTCACGTGAAACATAGCGATGACCAGTGGCTTTATTTGTTGCTTAACCAGAATACGCTGAGTGCCAATCTCGCCATACAGGGTCAAAGCCTTTGGCTCGAATCATATCTTCCACAGAACCCGCACTTCGCTCATCGCTGATCTCAAACTGCTCGAGTTCAACATCATCCATCGCATACCCACCCGGCTGAGTTTTCGATGCAGCAGACATACTGGTGATGCCTAACGGTAATGCATTGTCTCTGAACTTCGGTGATTCACGAGTCGATAATGACAACTCCACTTCAGGATTAAATAAACGATAAGCGCAAATCAACTGCACAAGCTGCTTATCCGTCATGACTGATTTTGGTTGGAGCGCGCCCTCACAAGGACGTAAACGTGGGAAAGAAATTGAGTAACGAGTCTGCCAATACGTGCGCTCTAGGTAATCCAAGTGCGCTGCCACATAAAAACAGTCGGTACGCCACTCTTCCAACCCTATCAAAGCACCAATACCGATCTTATCGATGCCTGCTTTCGCAAGACGATCGGGTGTATCCAATCGGTATTCGAAATCCATCTTATTGCCACGCAAATGGTGCTCGGCGTAAGTCGAAGGATGATACGTTTCTTGATAGACCATCACCGCATCTAAACCCAATGTCTTGAGCTCAGCGTATTCGTCTTGATCAAGTGGCTGTACTTCCATCGCCAAATAGTTAAAGCGCATCTTAATCATCGGCACCATTTCGCGGAAGTATTTCATGCCCACTTTGGTTTCATGTTCGCCAGTCACCAGCAATACGCTATCGAACTTCATGCGTTTAATAGCTTCTACTTCTGCAGCCACTTCGTCCCTATTCAAGGTACGACGCTTGATTCTGTTCTCCATCGAGAAGCCACAATAAGTACAAGCATTAGCGCACAAGTTAGAAAGGTACAATGGAATATAAAGCGACATGGTATTACCAAAACGCTTGCGAGTTGCCGAGTATGACAGCTGTGCCATTTGTTCTAAGTACCCTTCAGCCGCTGGTGAAATTAGCGCTTTAAAGTCTTCCAAATCACGCTTGGGTTTATTCAGTGCTCGCTCGACATCTTGTGCCGTTTTCGCGTAGATCGACATCGAAATGTCATCCCAATTCAGCTGCTTAAATTGTTCAACGAAGCTCATGTTTTCCTCGCTTAATAGCTAAACCAATCTAGGACTAAAGCTCATCTAGGAATGACGTCAGTGGACTGGACGCAACCGCATGAGAAACCTTACCAGCAAGTCCGGCTTCATAAGCCATACGCCCCGACTCTACCACCAACTTAAATGCCCTCGCCATCGCAACGGGATCGCTCGAAGCCGCAATCGCGGTATTAACTAGCACGGCATCCGCGCCCATTTCCATCGCACGCGCGGCATGTGAAGGAGCACCAATACCCGCATCAACAACGACAGGAACATTGGCTTGGTCGATGATGATCTCTAGGAAATCGTGAGAAACTATCCCTTTGTTAGAACCGATCGGCGCACCTAATGGCATGACCGCAGCACAACCTACTTCTTCCAATCGTTTACATAGAACCGGGTCAGCATGACAGTAAGGAAGAACAATGAAGCCTTCACGAACCAGTTGTTCAGCGGCCGCAAGTGTCTCAATGGGATCGGGCATCAAGTACTTTGGGTCTGGGTGAATTTCCAGTTTTAACCAGTTAGTGCCCAGCGCTTCTCGCGCCAGTTGTGCAGCAAATACGGCATCTTTAGCATTCTTTGCACCCGAGGTGTTCGGCAATAAGTTCACCCCCGCTTGTACTAACGGCAGCAAAATATCGTCTTGTTGGTCGTTCACATCCACACGCTTCAGCGCCATGGTCGCAAGCTGAGATCCCGACACTTGAATCGCCTCTGCCATTAATTGGCTGTTGGCAAACTTCCCTGTTCCCGTGAACAGTCTTGATTCGAATTGTTTATCACCAATTTTAAGCATCGACTTTAACCCCCTGCGATCGCTTGAAACAAAGAGATGCTATCTCCCTGTGAAAGAACTGTGCTAGCCCACTCACTGCGCGGCACAACATTGTTATTAATTGCAAAAACACAGCCCATTTCAGGCAGCGCAAATTGACTAATGATTTGCTGTAGATTCGACTTACTGGCGACTTGATGTGACTGGTCATTGATGACAATAGTGATCATACCTAAGTCAGCAGCGGTCATTTGTGTTGCTTGTTGTTCTGATAACGTCATTGCTTCCAACTCTCTTAATTCTGTCCATTACTCGTAAGCTAAATCTGAGCACACACTTGGCACTGTTTGTCTTTGCTTATCGCCATGGTTTGCCATTGCAGTTTCAATCCATCAAACAGGTGTAGCTTGGCAGTCTCGACATGAAACTTTCCCGTCGCCAGTTTTTGAATTGCCGCTATCGCTTGGTAGTTACCAAGTGTGCCCACCACCGGACCGACCACACCGCTGTCACTGCACTTTTGCGTTTGCGGTAATTCGTCGAACGGATACAAACAGCGGTAACAGGCTTTACTCTGCGCTTCTTGTTCACTTGGTGTTTGGTAATCAAAGACAACGAATTGCCCTTGCCAGCCAATTGCCGCCGCTGAGATGAGCGGCGTATTTTGCTCGAAACAAACTTGGTTAATTAGCTGGCGCGTTGGCATGTTATCGGTGCAGTCGAGCACCACATCAGCTAGCATCACCTCAAGCTGCAACTGTGCTTTGTCTAATCGCTTATTGAGAGCACGAATTTGAACCATAGAATTAAGTTCTGTCAGTTGCTTTACAGTCGCTTTTGTTTTCGCAACTTGGAGGTCTTGTTCACGATAAATGATCTGACGTTGTAGATTACTGCTATCAACTTCATCGTCATCAACTACAACTAATTTACCAACGCCCGCTGACGCTAAGTACAAACTCGCTGCGCTCCCCAATCCACCACAACCGATGATCAGAACATGCGATTTACTCAAACGCTCTTGCCCACTTTCAGCAATTTCAGGCAGGGCGACTTGGCGCTGATAGCGAAAGAACTGCTTATCCGTGAGCATGCTCGCCTCTCTTGATATGCGCTAATTTACTATTCTGATCAGTAAACGTTAGCTGTCTTTCCTTCATCAGTTGTGCGAAGAACTCGATGACGGACTGAGGTGATTTTGCCAACGTAATAGCTCGCACAACTGCCAAACTAGAAATACCTGTTCGCCAAACTTGGTCTGCATTAAATTGGTCAATGCCACCAATCGCGACCGTCGGAAAGCCAAGCACATAGTCACTAACTGCTTTGTCTTTTGAAGGACGGAAAGCCAGATCTTTGTTTCCGTAAGGAATGCTATCAATCAGCTTTTGATACAGTGCCAAGCGCACCAAACCTTGTGGTTTCGATGGCATCTGTTTTGTGGTGGTTGGGAAAATATGCCCTAGAGCGATGTAGCTAGGATGAATTTGTACGATACGCAGTAACTCATAATAACCATGAGTAGAAAGGCCAAGACGAATACCCGCTTTAGTTAGCTGAGCTAAATTCGATTCTTCTATGTCTTCTTGTCCTAGGTGAACACCATAAGCGCCATGCTTGATTGCCAACTGCCAATAGTCATTGATGAACACTTGTGCTTGATACTGACGACCTAGCTCAATTGCTCGAATGATCTGTCGTTCTAAATCGGCTTGTTGTGGGTTCTTGATTCGCAGTTGAATAGTGTTGATGCCTAGTGGCAGTAGACGCTCAATCCAAGCAACATCATCAACGACTGGATAGAGCCCTAGACTTTGCTTAGTTAGAGTTGGAAAGCTAACGCTCTCACCTTGTGCAGACCAACCAACTTGAATACCTAGTCGGTTATCCTCCAGTACAGGTGTGGGGAAATCATCAAATTGATCAGCCCACTGAGCAGATCTTCCCTCGTCAAGGTTGTCATTCAACAGTGTTTCACGTGAAACATTCGCTTGTTGAGTTAGCATTCCTCGAGCAAGTGTTAACGCATCTTCGATAGGAAAATCGAGTACTGTCAGCGTTACTATCCAAGCAAGGTGATGTTCGGGATCAAACATTGCGTTGAATTTGGACTTAACGGAAAGCGCTCTCACTTCGTTGCTAATTGGGTGATGCCAGATATCAAGCTGAAGCACTTTCTCCTTTTCATCGGATATCTGCGTATCAGCAATGCCAATATAAATCGCTTTCGACGGTTGCTTAGCACACGCTTCTACCGATAGAGCAGAGCGGTAATAGAGCACAAATGAACTCTCATTCTCAGAGTCATAACCATCAATAAGATCTGTCGTTATGCGTGTGGTCTGTTGGTCGCGAACAAGCTGAATAGATTGAGTTGGGCTCACACCCAACTCAATGTCTTCGATGCTAAAACCCTGTTCTTTCGCCAACAACAAACATTGTTGAACTAAACCTGTTAGCTCAATCAATGATGACGGAATAAGGATTTTGCTCATTAGTCACTTACCTCGGCATGTGCTGCTGGGTGGTATAACTCGGAGCCTGTATTTCTAAATTCTTGCGATTTCTGACGCATCCCCTCAAGAGGATCATCCAGCATTTTGATCGATATAGCTTGGTCCGCAGCAACTTGCTCAGTGTCTTTCGCATACTCTCGTACCTCTTGCGAGATCTTCATCGAGCAGAACTTTGGTCCACACATGGAACAGAAGTGAGCAACTTTTCCAGACTCTTGAGGCAAGGTTTCATCATGGAAAGCGCGTGCGGTATCTGGGTCGAGCGACAAGTTAAATTGGTCTTCCCAGCGGAACTCGAAGCGAGCTTTAGAAAGCGCATTATCACGAACTTGTGCACCAGGGTGTCCCTTCGCCAAATCAGCGGCGTGCGCAGCAAGCTTGTAAGTGATCATGCCTACTTTCACATCTTCTTTGTTTGGTAAGCCAAGATGCTCTTTAGGAGTTACGTAGCAAAGCATTGCACAGCCATACCAACCAATCATGGCAGCGCCGATGCCTGAAGTAATATGGTCGTAACCAGGAGCGACGTCTGTCGTCAGCGGACCAAGCGTGTAGAAAGGAGCTTCATGGCAGTGCTCTAACTGCTCTTCCATGTTCTCTTTGATCATATGCATTGGAACATGACCAGGACCCTCGATAATCACCTGTACGTCGTATTCCCACGCAACCTTGGTCAATTCGCCAAGAGTACGAAGCTCTGCAAATTGCGCTTCGTCGTTAGCATCGGCAACCGAGCCAGGACGCAGGCCATCACCGAGAGATAGTGCGACATCATACTTAGCACAGATTTCACAGATCTCTCGGAAATGGGTGTATAAGAAGCTTTCTTGGTGATGCGCTAAACACCATTTCGCGATGATAGAACCACCACGAGAGACGATGCCAGTAACACGTTTTGCAGTCATTGGTACATAACGAAGTAGTAAACCGGCATGGATAGTGAAATAGTCAACACCCTGCTCTGCTTGCTCGATCAGAGTATCGCGCATCACTTCCCAGTTAAGGTTTTCCGCAACACCATTCACTTTCTCAAGCGCTTGATACATTGGTACGGTACCGATCGGAACCGGACTGTTACGTAGAATCCACTCGCGAGTTTCGTGAATATTGCGTCCAGTAGAGAGATCCATAACGGTATCGCCACCCCAGCGCGTCGCCCACACTAGTTTCTCTACTTCTTCTTCAATCGAAGAAGTGACCGATGAGTTACCGATGTTGGCGTTCACTTTGACCAAAAAGTTACGCCCAATGATCATTGGTTCGGATTCTGGGTGGTTGATATTAGAAGGGATAATCGCGCGACCTTCGGCGACTTCTTTACGCACGAATTCGGCGGTAATGTCTTTTGGAAGATTCGCTCCGAAGCTTTGACCCGGATGTTGTTGATTCAGCACTTCATCGCGGTATTGAGCACGCCCCATATTTTCACGTAGGGCGATGTATTCCATTTCTGGGGTAATAATGCCTTTGCGAGCATAGTGTAACTGAGTCACACACTGCCCACCTTTGGCACGTCGAATATGTGGCAGATTTCCGTAACGAAGATCGTCTAGCGTTTCATCTTCTAGGCGCTCTTTGGTGTATACCGAGCTTACTTCATCGAGTAGTTCAGTATCGGCACGCTCTTCAATCCACCCTTCTCTCAGTTTAGGTAAGCCATTGTAAAGGTCTATGGTGTGATTTGGGTCTGTGTATACACCCGAGGTATCGTAAACGCGTATTGGCTCATTAGGCTCGAAAATAGGCGCTTCTTTTGTGCCTCCAATAAGGCTATCAGCGAGTGATATTTCACGCATTGGCACACGAATATCGGGACGTGAACCCTCTACGTAGACTTTACTTGAATTAGGGTACGGTTGTACCGAGAGTGTATCAATGAACTGTTTTGCTTCCAGTCTCGCTTGCTTGCGACTCGACATAGCATTTTTCCTTGCTTTGTTATGCTTAGATAAAAAGTATTGGGATAAAAATGCTTGGCGGATAGATGCGACAAGAGGAATCGAATTAAGGACAGATTGAGCGAGTGCTCTTCGTCTATAACAACATTCGACTATTTGATAGGTCAACCAGATAGAACTCTGGTGTAGATATCTTCTCTTGTTCCCTTCGCAGATTCTAATCTGATCAGGTTCAACGGATCCCGAATTAACGGTCTCAGCCTTATGGCACTCCGACAAGTGAAATCAGTATATAAAAACGGCTTGGTTAAACCAAGCCGACCTGATTAATATTTGAGTATTTTTGCTAGCTACGCATCAATAATTGGAAACCAATCCACGCAGCTGAAATGCTTAACACGACATTCAGTAGTACGTTCAATCCCATCTTAAAGAAAGCGCCCTGCTGCATAAGCAACACGTTATCCATCGAGAAAGTAGAGAATGTGGTTAATGCGCCCAAAAAGCCAAGACCGATGATTTGACGCCATGGGTCAGTGACCATCAACTCAGTTTCAAACGCAGCAATCAGTAGACCCATAATAAATGAGCCAACCACGTTCACGGTTAAGGTACCGTACGGAAAGCCACGACCGAGTAGCATCACACAAAGTTCAGAAATTAAGTAACGAGAACATGCACCAAATGCACCACCCAATGCAATAAAACCCAAAACGGATAGTTGTCCCATAATTCCCCCAGAAAAGTTAATGGCGACATTGTAATCAAATTTACGGCAATAGTGATTATACAATCTTAGAATTCAGCAAAGTATAGCGCTTAAAACTTATCAAGATTTAAAAAGTTACAGGAGTCACTTTACTTCAATATAACCCATCAACCCCGTCTTCATGTGTTCGATCACATGACAATGGTACATCCAACGTCCTGGGTTATCTGCAACAAATGCCGCTTTCGCACTGCCGTTTTTTCCAAGCAAGACCGTATCAGTATGAAACGGTTCATCGAGTTTTTTACCGTCTAATTCAAGAACAGTAAATGTGTGTCCATGTAAATGAATAGGATGATGATATTGGGTGACATTCTTAAGGTTGAAGATATAGGTTTTTCCCATCTCCAATGTTGAAAGCGGTGCTGGAATACTATCTTTACTCATCCCCTCCCAAGCTCGTTTATTCATCAGCCAGAACTTAGGTATCGCTTTGCCCGATTTATCGGCCGGAGTGACCGCCCCCTCCCATTCAAACACATAATCAATTTGATCAGCATTTTCCAAATCAAGATCTGGCACAGGGTTGAGAGGCAATAAAGGCAGTTTCTGATTACTCGGCAGGTCAGACTCAACAATATCAAACTCACACAAAGGAAATGGGAAACGTCCTTTCATTTGACGCACATAAACACGTTCTCCAGCCTTCGGAGCAATCAATCCGATATCTAACCTCATTCCCGGACCAATTTTGTGCTGAGTGAGCTTATAAGGCGTTTTAACAGGGTTACCATCTTTAGCAATAACCCAAGCCTTTGCGCCTTCTATAGCGATCGGGTAAGTAATGGTGTTATCGACATTAGCAATTCTTAATCGCGTGGTAGCATTCTGCTTCAGCGTATAAACAGGTTCATGCACACCATTGACGCTACTCCACTCTCCGGGAGTCCCCATACGAGCACTCAAGCGCGGCACCATAAGGTTCTTCCACTGACCTTGTTTGTCTAAATGCCAATGCTTGAGGACGACTTCATGCTCTTCATCAAACTGAACAAGCTCTGCCTCTTCAACGACAATTAGCCCGACTAAGCCCATACCAAGCTGCTTCACACTATTCATATGTGGGTGATACTAAAATGTGCCCGCATCTGGCGGTGTAAATTCATAAACGAATGTTTCACCAGGCATGATAGGCGGCTGGCTCAAGAAAGGGACACCATCCATTTCAATAGGGATTCGCAAGCCATGCCAGTGGATTGTAGTCGGCTCTGAAAGCTTGTTAGTAAACCGAATAATAACTTTCTCGCCTTGGCGACAACGAATCGTAGGCGCTGGAATCAAGCCATTAAACGCAAGTACATCCGTGGTAAACCCTGATACTAATTCAGCAGTAGAAGGCTCTGCAGTGATGTCGTATATGTGCTGACCCTGTTTATCAGTACTCCTAGATAGAGAACATGCAGGCAGAACGGTAAGCGCAGAGATCGCTAAGGAAGCATCGACGAGATATATCCATGTATTTAGTCACTCATTATTCCAATTGATGTGAGTGTAACTAAATATTAATAATGATTCTCACTTATCTTTTAAAGATGTGTACTAATGATACTTAGGGTCAGGAATATAAATGAAGTTCCATATTTTATAGGCACTAAAAAGGTAGTAAGCACCTACATACATATAATGAAGAAATAAAAGATGCCGGTTTGAGAAAGAGGGAGTTTAATGATAATAAAGCTAGAGCAAGTAGGAAATTGCAGACTCTAGAAACGACGAAAGCCTTGCTATTTCTAGCAAGGCTCTCTAAATAAGTGGCGGAGAGGCCGGGGTTGCGGGCAACCGGGACTCGTTCCCTGAAAAGGGAAAGTATTTTTGCTTATAAACGACAAAACCCAGTCCGAAGACTGGGTTTCTAAATAAGTGGCGGAGCGGACGGGACTCGAACCCGCGACCCCCGGCGTGACAGGCCGGTATTCTAACCAACTGAACTACCGCTCCGCACTGGTTAGACATTTAAGTCTAAATTTAAAGCCTGGCGATGTCCTACTCTCACATGGGGAAGCCCCACACTACCATCGGCGCTAATTCGTTTCACTTCTGAGTTCGGAATGGAAGTCAGGTGGGTCCAAATCGCTATGGTCGCCAAGCAAATTCTTTAATTCGGAAAGCTGTTTTTAAATTCTATTTATACACATTCAAT
>NZ_MDAW01000015.1:0-462 GCF_002875385.1 Vibrio sp. 10N.222.52.B12
TGGATCACCTCCTTATACGATGATTACTCACGATGAGTGTCCACACAGATTGATACGGTTTATAAGTAAAAGAGACGAAGATATCCCAATATCTTCGAAGTTTGGTTCTGCCTTTTAAAAGCGGAAACAAATAGCAGTGTCCCGTTCGTCTAGAGGCCTAGGACACCGCCCTTTCACGGCGGTAACAGGGGTTCGACTCCCCTACGGGATACCATCTTTAAACATTCTCTCCTGAGAGTTTTTAAAAATGGTTACTTCATAAGAAGTGATTAGCTCTTTAACAATTTGGAAAGCTGACAAATCAACAATTTATTGTTGATTGTAAAGTTCTCAATGTTTGTCTTTATGACAAACACCAAAAAACACATTCAAGTGTTCTTGGGAATATCACTTTTACAGTGATTATTCGAAATTGAGTCCGGCAAAATCGAAATGTCTCTCGCTCATTCAAATAATGAGAGA
>NZ_MDAW01000016.1:0-226 GCF_002875385.1 Vibrio sp. 10N.222.52.B12
CCGGTGAGGCATTCACATCAGCTAAAGCATTGGCGATGACCCCAACCTTAACCGTTGAAAATATCAGTGATGTTAACGAAACGGGCGCTGCAAGCGTTGCCGTCAGTGGTAATAGCACACGCTTCGAAACCACAGACACATTGACCATCAAAGCGGTCGATACGGACAATAAAGAAGTCACGCAAACCACGACAGCGGCTGCATTGGGTAAATGGAACACGACGCT
>NZ_MDAW01000017.1:0-347 GCF_002875385.1 Vibrio sp. 10N.222.52.B12
CATTCACTTCTAGCAAAGAGCTGGTGATGACCCCAACCTTAACCGTTGAAAATATCGGTGATGTTAACGAAGCGAGCGCTGCAAGCGTTGCCGTCAGTGGCGATAGCACACGCTTCGAAAGCACCGACACATTGACCATCAAAGCGGTCGATACGGACAATAAAGAAGTCACGCAAACCACGACAGTGACTGCATTGGGTAAATGGAACGCGACGCTTGATGTCTCTGGTCTTAAAGACGGCACCATTACGGTGACGGTGAACGGGACTAACGACTTGGAGGCACCAGCAAAAGAAGCGGGGACGACATTTACGTTGACGCAAACCAAGCCAACGGTGGACGACGCT
>NZ_MDAW01000018.1:0-621 GCF_002875385.1 Vibrio sp. 10N.222.52.B12
TGTCCCGTCCTGAGATAAGTTGACACTTCGGAGACTTATCAATGAACTCTTCAAGTAATACAACAACAAAGCGCTCTCAGCGAGATTACACTATGGGCTTTAAATTGGCTGTCGTTGCCCAAGTTGAAAAAGGCGAGATGACATACAAACAGGCTCAAGATCACTATGGCATACAGGGGCGCAGTACCGTTCTTGTTTGGCTCAGAAAGCATGGTAAGTTGGATTGGTCGAAACCAATAGAGCACTCTCCAATGTCTAAATCCAAAGAAACACCTGCCCAAAAGATTAAGCGTCTTGAAAAAGCTCTCGCTAATGCTGAAATGAAAAACATGATTTATGGCGATATGGTTGAGCTTCTTAAAGATGACTACGGAATTGATTTGGAAAAAAAGTACTTAGCCGAACGCTCTGGCTTGCCAAAGAGCAAGGAAAAGTAAAGCTAGCCTCTGCATGCAAGCAGTTCAATTTATCTCGGCAATCAGTGTACCAATGGAAACAGCGCCTAGAAGCACGTGTTAACGAGCTTTTGCCAGTGAAAGGAATGGTGATGTACTGGCGACAGTACATGCCACGGGTCGGTACCCGCAAGCTATACCAGTTGATTAAGCCTCAGCTTGAGGG
>NZ_MDAW01000019.1:0-47266 GCF_002875385.1 Vibrio sp. 10N.222.52.B12
CGGACCATATAATTAGCCCCTGACACGTTAATCATCAGGGGCTTTTTAAAATTTCATGCGTCAAAACACGTTACTTTCTGCGCTTGTAAACCACGCAGAAGTTGCCACGCTTGGTGCGACACTTAGAGCAACGTTCGCAGTCCACTTCGGCGCGGTTACCGTCTTTCCAGCGCTTGATCAATTGTGGCTCTGCCAATAACGGGCGAGAAAGCGCGAAGAACTGAATCTTGGTATTTTCAGCCAAGTCTTCAATCGCGCAGAAGTCGTTTAAGCCACCTACGGTAATTACCGGTACGTTCACATCTTGGCTGATCACTTGACCGTATTCATGGAAGTAGCCTTCTTCTTGTAGCGTGTAACCGTCGAACGAATCACCTACCATGGTACTTGCGTTGCCGTGAATGTTACCCGATACGATGATCGCATCCACGCCCACTTCTTCTAGCTTCTTACAAACAATGCGCGTTTCATCGAACGTCAAACCGCCATCGAAGAATTCCGTTGCTGTCAGTTTCACCAGAATCGGGAAATCGTCACCAACTAGCTTGCGTGTTTCGGCATAGATCTCCATAAGGAAACGCATGCGGTTCTCAAGACTGCCGCCGTATTGGTCTTCGCGACGATTGTAATATGGGCTCAAGAACTGGTTGATCAAGTACGTGTGCGCCGCGTGAATTTCTACACCATCAAAGCCAGAATCTTGTGCACGCTTGCTCGCTAGCGCAAATGCTTTAACGATGTAGTCGATCTCATCTTGAGTCATCGCTTTGCCTTCAGTTTTGGTGCCGCGCTCTGGCACTTCACTTGGAGCAAAAATCACACGCTCGCCAACGTTGAAGGTCGTTTTTGTGCCGCCGTAAGCGATCTGCATGACGATCTTAGCGTCATGTTCGTGGACAAGGTCAGTCAGCTTTTTGTATTCATCGATGAAAGAGTCGTTGTAGATCCCCATCATGCCTGCGTTCGGCTTCTCTTCTTCTACGATGTTTGCGTAGCCGGTAACGATCAGCCCCACTTCACCTTTGGCAAGTTCTTCATAAATGTCGTACAACTTCTCGGTCATGTGACCGTCTTCTGTCGCCATATTTTCCCACGTTGCACTACGTACAAAGCGGTTCTTTAGTGTCATGTTGCCAATGCGGGCTTCTGAAAACAAAATGCTCAAGTCCAGTCCTCTTAAAATCTGTCTTTTTAGATACATCACTACCGAGCAGGAACGAAAAAGGAACAGCGATACACAAAGCATGGCTGTTCCTTCTCTGAATTTCTGTTCAGTGCGATGAGCGACGCGAACCTTACCGCCGAAACCGCGGCAAAACTTTAATCTGGATTAAGGTTTGGTGAGATAAATAGGTAAGCGAACAAACTCTATTCTACCTCTTCGTGTTCTTTTACTGAGCATTCTGGCTGCATGATTTTTCCTTTGTTGAATGAGACTTCACAGTCGACAAGGACACTCCCACTTTGCAAATAAAAATAATCCAATACAAAAAACAGCTTAGTGCCTCGTTTTCCGTAATCTTCGACAAAAACGCCTGCAGAGTCAGTGAAAGCTAAAACCTCTTTATCTAATAGAATAGCGTTTATTTTCTTGGAGTCGTTTAGCGTATAACTGGGTGTATCAATGGTATCGACCTCAATTAAGGGATTTACTTCCATATTGTGAATCGCAATCCTCACTAACTGCTCATTTACTCGATAGCTACTTACAGAGCTTAAAGATGCAGGGAGTGCACCGTAAACACTATAAGGAATCAAAAAAACGATGCACATCAAGATTGAGAATAGGTAGGTCCTTTTTACGATTGAAAACAATAGAAGAGCCTGGATTTTCTTTACATCACTACTTTTGTTAGCTCTATTTTTTCCTACTGGTTTCTCTATTGTTAATAGCACTTTATATTGCCTAGTCGAAATATGATCAAACTCATCGATGAACAAACATGTTAAACGTGACCAATTTAACTAGGCTTTACTTAGTAAGAAAATTTAGGCATTACTTTTTCGATACTAGCTTAATAAAAATGCAATATATATGTTTATCATAAAAAGCAAATCACGTAGATACGCTCTTTAATGAATAAACGGCAGTGGAATCAACTCTAAGCCAAGCACGCCGCTGATGCTCATTACGACCAATAACGACACCTTAAACACCGCTTTGGACCATTGGATGTAGTTGTTGTAATTCACTTTTTGGAATGTCACTCGTGTCCACATAAAGCACACCGCTGCCGAGACCGCTAAATACTCGTACCCAGCTTCACCCAACATAAACAACCCGATAGCAACTACACCAAAAGCAACCACGTACGCTTTCATATGTTGATGCGCTTTAGCGATCCCCTCTTTAACAGGAAGTACTGGAATGCCTGCGTCACGGTAATCTTGCATGCGGAACATGGCAATCGCGTAAGAGTGCGGCATCTGCCAAAGGCAAAACATAATGAAGAGTAAAATCGCTTCTAAGCTGATGTAGTTCGTCACAGCAAGGTAGCCCACCAGCGGAGGAACCGCGCCAGAAATGCTGCCGACTAAAGTGCCATAGACCGAATTTCGCTTGTACCACATGGTGTAGAAGAAGACGTAAAACACGTAACCCAAGAGTACTACCACAGCCGAGAGCGGATTCACCAATTGGAACAATAACGCTGTGCCGTTAAGCAGCAATACCAAAGCGTAAACAAACGCCGCATCGATGTTGATGTTTCCCATCACCAATTCACGGTTTTGCGTGCGCTTCATTTTTTGGTCGATATCGCGGTCGAAGATGTTGTTCACCACGCATCCTGATGCAATCACAAGCCCCACGCCAACTAACGTTGTTAGCAACAACAGAAAGTTAGCGGGTTCTGATTTTGCGGCGAGGAAGAACCCCGCCGCAACAGAAATCAGGTTGCCGAAAATGATGCCCGGTTTAGTAATAGACAAATAACTTTTCAGCATACTCTAGCCTACAACTTCATGTTGACGTTCATGTTGTAGATGATCCAGATCGAACCAGCGATCAGAATCAACACAACGATGGCGGTAAACATCAATGACACCACGTTCCACTGACCTTCTGACGTTTTCACTTCCATGTGCAGGAAGTACTTAAAGTGCACGAAGATCTGCACAATCGCACAACCAAATAACACAGCATAAGTTGCGGTATCTGGCAGCACTTGCGCCCACACACAGTAGAAAGGAATCACGGTCAGGATCAGAGACGCAATAAAGCCTTTTACGTAATCAGAGGCACCTGTATCTAGATGTTGTTCCATTACATAACCCCCAATAAGTAAACGATGGTGAATACACAAATCCAAACGATGTCTAGGAAGTGCCAGAACAAGCTCAAGCACTGGAATCGCATCGACATATTATCGTTCAAGCCTTTGGTTGAAAGTTGGTGGTAGCACACGGCTAGCCAGATCAAACCAAAGGTTACGTGCAGACCGTGTGTTCCAACCAAAGTGAAGAACGCAGATAGAAATGCACTTTCTTGTGGACCATAGCCTTCAACAATCAGGTGATGGAACTCGTACACTTCCATTCCGATAAAGCCAGCGCCAAGTAAGAAGGTCACTTTTAACCAACGTTTTAACCCTGCAACGTCTTTGCGCTTCATCGCAATCATGCCGAAGCCAAATGTGATACTACTGAACAGCAGCAACATGGTTTCTACAAACACGAACGGCAGTTCGAAAATGTCTTTACCGGTTGGCCCCGCAATAGAGCCGCTTTCTAGTACTGCGTAAGTCGCGAATAAGGTCGCAAACAATACACAGTCACTCATTAGGTAAATCCAGAATCCAAACAGCTTAATGCCCGCAGAATCATGGTGATGATCGTGGTCGTGAACCGCAACATTAGCTTGCATAGGTCACCTCCAGATCGTCTTTCTTATCGTTGTCTTTCACTTCGTTTTTCTTCGCTTCTTCAAGTTGAGCTCGACGCTCCGCTTCAATCGCTTTGATTTCTTCTACTTCAACGTAGTAATCCACGTCGTCGTTGTAGCTGTGTTGGATACACGTCACGATGATGCCAACAAAGCTTGCTGCTGCTAGCCACCAGATGTACCAAATCATCGCGAAGCCAAATACCAATGCCCATGCAGAAACATAAATACCTGTTGGTGTGTTCTTCGGCATGTGAATGCGTTCGTATTCCACTTCTTTGGTTGGATCGAATTCACCACTCTGCTTTTGGTACCAGAACGCGTCTAGCACATCACCTTTTGGTAGGTGCGCAAAATTGTAGAACGGCGGTGGTGAAGACGTCGCCCACTCAAAGGTACGACCGCCCCATGGGTCACCCGTTAGGTCACGGTTTTGTTCGCGGTCACGAACACTCACGTAGATTTGAATGAACTGACAAGCTACGCCAAGCGCAATCACTGCCGTACCCGCTGCTGCAACTGCCAACAATGGGAAGAACTCTGGGTTAAGGTCTTGGCTTAGACGACGCGTCATGCCCATAAAGCCCAGTGCATAAAGCGGTAGGAACGCCATTAGGAAACCAACGATCCAGCAAATGAATGCACGTTTGCCCCATGTTTCGTTCATGGTGAAGCCAGTTGCTTTCGGGAACCAGTATGTGATTGCCGCGAAACAACCGAATACCACACCACCGATGATTACGTTATGGAAGTGCGCAATCAGGAACACTGAGTTGTGCAGAACAAAGTCCGCGCCCGGTACTGCCATTAGTACGCCCGTCATACCACCTACAGAGAAGGTAATTAGGAAGCCAACCGTCCACATCATCGGAGTGGTAAAGCGGATTCGGCCTTTGTACATGGTGAATAACCAGTTGAAGATCTTCACCCCGGTCGGGATAGAGATAATCATGGTGGCGATGCCGAAGAACGCATTCACATTCGCACCTGAGCCCATGGTGAAGAAGTGATGCAGCCAAACGACGAACGCCAAAATCGTAATTACGATGGTCGCCCATACTAGTGAGGTGTAACCAAACAGCTTCTTGCGTGAGAAGGTTGCCGTTACCTCAGAGAACACACCAAAAATAGGCAAGATCAGGATGTACACTTCTGGGTGACCCCATGCCCAAATCAGGTTGACGTACATCATTACGTTGCCGCCAAGATCATTGGTGAAGAAGTGCGTACCGATGTAGCGATCCAGTGTTAGTAGTGCGATCGTTACAGTTAGGATTGGGAATGAAATGATGATTAGGATGTTGGCACACAGGGACGCCCACGTGAACACTGGCATCTTCATCATTGGCATAGACGGTGTACGCATGCGCAAGATGGTTGCGAAGAAGTTCACGCCCGTCAGCGTGGTGCCGACACCGGATATTTGCAGCGCCCATATCCAATAATCCACCCCAACTCCCGGGCTTGCCTCAATACCAGACAGCGGCGGATACGCCAACCAACCAGTACGACCAAACTCACCCAAGCCAAGTGACATATTGGTGAGGATCACGCCCACAACAAACAGCCAGAAACTCAGGTTGTTTAAGTAAGGGAATGCCACATCACGCGCTCCAATTTGCAGCGGTACAATGATGTTCATCAAACCAATCACCAACGGCATTGCCACGAAGAAAATCATGATTACGCCATGGGCAGTAAAGATTTGATCGTAGTGATGTGGTGGTAGATAACCGGTCTCACCTGCCGCAGAAAGCAGCTGTTGGCTACGCATCATGACCGCATCAGCAAAGCCACGAACCAACATCACCATCGCCACAGCGATGTACATAAAGCCTAGTTTTTTGTGGTCTACCGAAGTAAACCATTCATTCCATAAGTATTGCCACTTACCCGCTTTGGTTATCGCCGCAACGACAGCCAAACCAACGATCGCGATCACCGCTAGAGTGACGACAATAATCGGCTCGTGATAAGGGATTGATTCAAGTGTTAATCTTCCAAACATTGCGATTATCCTAGATTTTCCGGCAAACAGTTCATTGAACCCGGATGCTGGGTCACGACGTCGGTGAACAAAAATGGTGGAATACTAGAGAACGTCTTCACAGGCTCCGCCACCGTAGGTGATGCAAGCGCACGGAATTGCTCCCAGTCTTCGATTCGATCAGGGCTGGCTTTCACTTGCTGTACCCAATTCAGGAATGCAGTGCGATCTTCCATTGCTGCTGCGGTAAATTTCATCTGCGAGAAACCCTTACCGCTGTAGTTAGAAGCAAAGCCTTTGTAATCCCCAGTGTGGTTCGCAATCAGATTCAACTTGGTCACCATACCTGGCATCGCGTAAATCTGAGTACCGAGACGCGGGATAAAGAACGCGTTCATGATGTTGTCTGAGGTCAGTTTGAACTGAACCGGAACATCTTTCGGAAACGCCACGTAGTTCACTGTCGCAATGTTCTCTTCTGGGTAGATGAACAGCCATTTCCAATCGAGTGACACCACCTCAATGGTGATGGGTTTGACGTCACTTGCGATGGGCTTGGATGGCTCTAACTCGTGAGTAGAACGCCAAGTGATGGTTGCCAGAATCGCGATGATGATGATTGGAATCGTCCACACCACCACTTCGATCTTGGTCGAGTGCGCCCACTCTGGAGCGTATTCCTCGCCAGTGTTCGACTCTCGGTAGCGGTAAGCAAAATAGATTGTCATTAAAATCACGGGGATCACGACAATCAGCATCAGTAAAAGCGCTGTAATGATCAGTTCTTTTTCCTGAACGCCAATACTACCTTTCGGGTCAAGTAGAGCAGAGTTACACCCTGAAAGCATAAGAATGGTTCCTGCCAAACTTATCCTCGCTAAGATGCGTTTGTATCTTGAAGCTTCCATTAACTTTCTCGATGGTTAGCCAACAACAGAGCAAGCCCTGCGATTGGTTGTCTTGGTCATTAGAATATTTTTGTGTTGAGCTTGTGCAGCAATGGACTTCTTGGTGGGAGGTATCAAGTTGCTTGATGGTTAAACCACACTCACAACGTGAGTTTATTGTTACACTTTGAAATACATTGTTACATTCGAGCGCATTATGCGGAGGGAAAAAGGAAAGCTCATTAGCCACAGATGGAAACTAACGTTCCATTTATGAAAGCTAATATTGATATAGGAATAGCAAAGCAGGTGCACAACATTAACGTACTACAGTGTATATTCTTTTCTTTACAGTAACTTAAGTAACGCAAACGAGAAGAGTAATCAGTTGCGTATTCGGCGCGAGAGTGTGAGCTACATTAGAAAGTGCGAATTAAGGAAAGCGTGACCAGCATCATAGTTATGAATTCACATAGTATTTACATGGCATTTCAAATTTCAATCACCGAGAACAACCTATCATTCATGAGCGCTATATTTTAACGAGTAACGGGGAAATCGCCCACTGAACTGTTAACTCAATTTAACACTAAGTAGCGACGTCTTTAGCTTGAGAACATTTCATTCTGTACATTTAAATTCGTGAGTTCATTCGAGGCTAGGAAGCTAACAGTCTTTGTTGGGCTTACGATGAGTTTATTGTTTGATTACGGTGAAAAATCAGGCATTACGGTCATGTCCAAACTTCTTATTCTAACGTTCTATTACGTCATCATTTTTTCTTTCACAGTGTGCCTCTGGTCTGACGCAGACGACTCGACTAAAACTGGTTTGTTTTATTTCGTGTTCGGAATAGCATTCTTCCAAAATGCTTATCACACACACAAAATTGAGACACTCAAAAACAAGAAAGAGCCGTAATCGGCTCTTTCTTCACATTCTAATCCCACCATCCACTTCGAGCACTCGCCCTGTGAAGTAGTCGTTTTCAAGAATGTATTTCACGGCATGAGCAATCTCACTCGTCTCTCCCATCCTACCGACGGGTATCATCTTTTGCAGTCGGTCTATGGCTTCTGGTTTCATTTGATCTGCCATTGCCGTTTTGACGACACCGGGCGCAATAGCCGCAGAGCGAATACCATATCTGGCGAGTTCTCTTGCCCATGTTGTTGCCATGGTTGCGACGGCAGCTTTCGATGCAGAGTAATTGGTTTGTCCAATATTGCCCGCTCTTGCGACGCTGGAGATGTTAATGATGGCGCCTTTCGAGCCACTCTCGATCATTTTGACTGCCGCTTCTCGACCACACAAGAAAGTGCCCGTGACATTGACGTTCATCACTAGGTTGAACTGCTCAAGCGACATCTTGGTGATCTCACCGTCTTTGGCTTTGACTAATAACCCATCTCGCAAAACGCCAGCGTTATTAACTAAGCCATTTAGCTGCCCAAAGTCTTGAAGAATCTCATTAAAGGTATCCTCCACTTCAGATTCATTGGTGACATCAAGTCGATAGATCAATGCTTTGGCACTGAGCATCCGGCATTGTTCTTGGGTATTCAGCAGTCCCGTTTCGTTAACATCAAGCAATGCTAAATCTGCGCCCGCTTGAGCAAGGCTGACCGCCATCATCTGTCCTAACCCTTGCCCCGCACCTGTGATTGCAATGACACTGTTTTTTAAATCCATATCTGTACTCCATTACTGGATGACTTCCATGCTTAAACGCCTATAGGGAATCTTGCTTTTAGCCCTTCTGGTTCTTATAGAATTCAAACAAGCTAGAGAAATCGAGTTCTGCATGACCTGCTGCGTTATGGAATGCATAAAGATTACGAGCCAAAGAGCCCATAGGAACCGAAGAGTTGGTTTGCAGCGCCGCATCCAAGCCTAAGCCAAGATCTTTGAGCATCAACTTGCTCATAAAGCCCGGATTGTATTGATTGCTCGCTGGCGCAGAGTCCATCACACCTGGGCATGGGTTATAGAGCTCCAGCGCCCAGTTTCGACCAGAGCTTTGCAGCATGATATTAGATAAGACTTTCGGGTCGAGACCATGGTCAATGCCGAGATTGAGCGCCTCACAGGTTCCCGACATCAAGATACCCAACATCAGGTTATTACAGATTTTTGCCATCTGACCGTCGCCCGCTTTACCAGCGTGGAACACGTTCTTACCCATGTATTGCAAGATCGCATTGGCTTTGGAGAACGCTTCGTCCGAGCCACCAACAATAAAGGTCAGCGTTGCTGCTTTTGCGCCTGCTACACCACCGGAGACGGGAGAATCGACAAACAACAATCGTTTGTTCTGCGCTTCGTTCGCCACCAAGCGAGCAGAATCTGGATCAATGGTCGAGCAGTCAATCAGCAATGCGTTGTCCTGCACAATGTTGAGCAGACCGACACCACCGTGTAAATCCCCCAAATACACCGCGCGCACGTGTGCACCTGCTGGTAGCATGGTGATGACCGTTCCTGCGCCATCTACGGCTTCTTCTAACGTACTGGCAACCACCGCGCCAAACGGTTCAAGTTGCTTCGCCGCGTTCACATCCACATCGAACACTTGCACGTGAAACCCTGACGCCAATAGGTTTTGTGCCATTGGACTGCCCATGTTGCCCAAGCCAATAAATGCAATGGTACTCATGTTGTTTCTCCTTATTTTCCTAGCTGTGCAAGTGGATGTTCCTCTTCTGACCAAAGAGAAGTGAACAAGGTATCGATGACGCTCTCGTCGACTTCACTGACGCTGTTAAACATCCATTTTGGATTGCCATCTTTATCAACTAATCGAGAGCGCACGCCCTCTTCAAATTCACCGAGTAATGCGCTGCGAACTGACAAGGTTAGCTCTAGACGGAAGCAATCCGCCAACGATAAACGGTGGTACTCTTTGACTTGTCTAAAACAGATATGTGCGGTGATCGGACTGCCCGCAACAAACGATTTTTGTGCGTTCTCAAGCCATTGGGTGTCGCCTTCCATTGCTTGAATACGTTGGGCAATCTGATTTAAGTCATAGCCTTTGCAGGCTTCTTTAATTTGGTCGAGATAAGGGCAAATTTGTGTTGTCGGCTTACTGTCGATAACTTGATCTTCCATCAATTGAAGTAACGCACTGACAAGCGATTTGGCATCGGCAGAGCCCCAGTCGACTTGTTTCAGCTCTTCTAACAGTGCCAGATATTGCTCTTCCAACAGCAACCATTCTGCCAAACCAATAGTGACAGCGTCACTTGAATTCACCATTGCGCCAGTTAGCCCAAGGAACAAACCTACCTCTGGATCGATTTGGCTTAAGAACCAAGTGCCACCTACGTCTGGGTAAAGCCCGATATTGATCTCTGGCATCGCAAGACGAGATTTAGGGGTGACGACTCTGTGGCTGGTGCCCATAAACAAGCCCATGCCACCGCCCATCACGATGCCCTCTCCCCAGCCAATGATTGGCTTTTGGTAGGTATGAATCAGGTAGTCGCATTCGTACTCAAGCGAGAAGTAGTTAGAACAGAACTCGGCAGTTTCTTCTTTGCTTTTTTCGTGCATGACGTGGTACATGGTTCGTACATCGCCCCCTGCGCAAAACGCTTTCTCACCCGCTCCATTGAGGATGACACACACCAAATCAGGGTCCTCTTGCCATTCGATAAGTTGGTCGTTGAGCTCTGCCAACATGTCGTAAGTCAACGCGTTCAAAGAAGCCATATTGTCTAACGTCGCGATACCAATTCGGTGCACGCCGTCTAAGCAATCTACTTCGCTAATGGTTACTTTCCCTGTCATGCGACCTCCTATTGATTCTTCCAGTTGGGTTTACGTTTTTCTAAGAAGGCACGAACCCCCTCGGTTTGATCTTCGGTATCGAATAAGTTTAGAAACAGCTCTCGCTCTTTAATCAGACCATGTTTGAGTGGCGCTGAACGCATGTTTTGGATAAGTGCTTTACATGCGGTTACCGAGGACGGCGATTGATTGGCAACTGACTCTGCAAGCTCAATGGCTTTATTAAGCGCTCTACCTTTTGCCACCACTTCTTCTACTAGTCCAAGTTCTCGAGCTTGTGCTGCTCCGACTTGTTCACCGCACAATATGATGCGTTTCGCCCAACCTTCACCGACCAGTGCGGTCAGGTTTTGCGTACCACCAGCACAAGGCAGTAAGCCCACTTTCGCCTCTGGTAGTGCTAGTACGGCTTGTTCTTCCACTACACGAATATCACACGCCAACGCGACTTCTAATCCGCCTCCCATGGCATAGCCGTTGATGGCTGCTATGGAAACCCCTCGAAATGCAGACAGCGTTTCAAAGGCTTCACCAAAGATGCGCGCCATTTCTAACGCAACTGCTTTATCGCCATCGGCAAACAACTTGAGGTCTGCACCTGCAGAGAAAAACTTCTCACCATTCCCTGTGAGCACTAGAGCGTAAACGTCTTTATTGTCGTTTAGCGCCAGCACTAGCTCTTTCAACGCGGTTAAGCTTTGTGACGTCCAAGTGTTGGCGGGCGGGTTGTTCATGGTCACCACCGCAACATGATTGCTGATGGTATGTTGAATGGTTTGTTGTTCTGTTAGTGACATATCTCTGAATCCTTTCTTGATGAAAATGACCTGAGCTTTATGAATAAAAGCAGAGCTTGTCGGCTGCACTTATAGCAATGCGGACTCTTCTGCGAGCAATCGACGCGCGATGATCAACCGCATGATTTCGTTGGTGCCTTCCAAAATCTGGTGCACTCGAACATCACGGAAATAGCGCTCCATTGGGTATTCTTTGATGTAGCCATAGCCACCGTAAAGTTGCAGCGCTTGGTCACAGACTTGAAAGCCGACATCGGTTGCAAAGCGTTTTGCCATGGCACAATAAGTCGTGGCATCTGGGTCACCTCGGTCTAACTTGCTGGCGGCGTACCGCACCAGTTGGCGGGCAGCGACAAGCTCGGTTGCCATGTCTGCCAGTTTGAACTGCAATGCTTGGAATTGAGCTAATGATTTGCCGAACTGTTTACGGTCTTGCATGTACTGCGCCGCTTGATTCAACGCTTGCTGAGCCGTACCGACAGAACAGGTCGCAATGTTGATGCGTCCGCCATCCAAACCTTTCATAGCGAACACAAACCCTTGTCCCTCTTCACCCAACAAATTTGACGCAGGAATAGAAACACTATCGAAAGTTACCGCGCGTGTTGGCTGGCTGTTCCAACCCATTTTCGGCTCTTTACGTCCGTAGCTAATCCCGTCTGCATCGGCGGGGACAACAAACGCAGATACGCCTTTCGCACCAGCATCACCGGTTCTCGCCATCACGACTAAAACGTCGGTATCGCCTGCGCCAGAGATAAAGGTTTTGCCACCGTTGAGAATGTAGTTATCACCTTGTTTAGTCGCAGAAGTCGTTAGAGACGCCGCGTCCGAACCTGCGTTTGGCTCGGTTAAGCAATAAGAGCCGAGAAATTCACCCGTAATGAGTTTTGGGCAAAATGCGTCTTTCACTTCATCGGTCGCAAAGCTCGCGACCATCCAAGTCACCATGTTGTGAATGGTCATAAATGCGGTGGTCGATGTGCACCCCATTGAGAGTTGCTCGAAGATGATGGATGCATCCAAACGGCTTAAGCCCAAACCACCTTGTTCTTCTGGGGTGTAGAGGCTCAAGAAACCGAGTTCCCCAGCCTCTCGTAGGATGTCTTTGGGGAAGATTTGTTTCTCATCCCACTCTGCTGCCATTGGCGCTAAACGCTCTGCGGCAAACTGCTGAGCCGTGTCGGCAAACATACGTTGATCTTCGTTGAGTTCAAAATCCATATGAGCTCCTTACTTCGTTAGCGCAAGTTAATGGTGAGGTTTGGACCGGTTGGGATATCGTCATCAAACCAACGAGCCGTCACGGTTTTGGTCTCGGTGTAGAAGCGCACCGCTTGTTTGCCGTAGGCGTGCAAATCACCGTAAAAACTGCCGCGCCAACCCGTAAATGAGAAGAATGGCAAAGGCACGGGAATAGGCACGTTCACACCTACCTGACCGACTTGGATCTCATGTTGATACTTTCTCGCCGCCGCACCATTTGCAGTGAAGATGGAGGTTCCGTTGCCGTATGGATTGCGATTCACGAGCTCTATCGCTTCTTGTAACGTGTCGACCTCAATACACGCCAAAACAGGTCCGAAGATTTCTTGTGTGTAAATCGACATCTCGGTGGTGACGCCACTGAATAAGGTTGGACCAACCCAGTTACCCTCTGGGAAGCCTTCGACTTCGCATTGGCTACCATCAAGTTCACACACCGCGCCTTGTTGTTTGCCTTCTTCAATCAAACTAAGTACACGCTGTTTTGCTTGTGCGCTGATCAAAGGACCATACGCGGCATTTTCGTCATCCCAAGCTCCGGGGTGCACTTTCGCCATTTCTTGTTTTAAATCGGCAATCCACTCTTTCGAACTGCCTACAAACACCGCGACGGATATCGCCATACAACGTTGCCCTGCCGCACCAACCGAAGAGCCAACTAAGTTGTTCATCACTTGGTTTTTGTTCGCATCTGGCATTACTACCATGTGGTTTTTCGCGCCAGCAAAGGCTTGAACACGTTTGAAGTTCTGTGTGCCTGTGGTGTAGATGTATTGCGCTACAGGAACAGAACCAACGAAAGAAACCGCTTGGATATCGGGATGCTTTAGCAGCAAGTCGACCTGCTCCTTACGACCGTGCACAATTTGCAGCACACCTTTTGGTGCGCCCGCTTCTTCGAACAGCTCAGCCAAGCGAATTGACGTGAGAGGCACTTGTTCAGAAGGTTTTAGGACAAAGGTATTCCCGCTCGCAATCGCAATTGGGAACATCCACAAAGGGATCATGGCGGGGAAATTAAATGGCGTAATACCGCAGCACACCCCAAGCGGTTGAATCAGCGAATAACTGTCGATATCGGTCGCAACGTTCTCGACGGTTTCTCCCATCATGTTGCTGGCAATATTGGCAGCTTGCTCGACAACTTCAATACCACGCCATACGTCCCCTTTGGCATCCGCAAAGATCTTGCCCGTCTCGTGAGACAGCAGCGTCGCCAATTCATCATGATGTTCTTTCAGTAAGTATTGGTAGCGCAGCATTAAACGCGCACGCTCCGAAACAGCGACATCTTTCCAACAGGTAAAGGTGGCTTTTGCACTCTCAATTGCCGCGTGCATCTCTTCATCCGTTGCGCATGGCAAGCGCGCAATCACGTCATTAGTGGCAGGGTTTGTCACTTCTACCCAATCCGTTGCTTGAGATTCACGAAACTCACCATCGATGAATAAGGGAACCGTGCGAGTCATAATCTAGTCCTTCTTTACGTTATTCGATAATTGGAATTAAAGCGGTATCTCGATACCAATAGCAGTGGCTTCACCACCACCGATGCAAAGTGATGCAACACCTCGCATCACTTTTTTATTGTTGTTGTCGCCATCTACACCAAGCGATTGCAGTTGGCGTAGGCTATGAATGAGGGTTACTAAAATACGAGCTCCGCTTGCGCCAATTGGATGCCCAAGCGCACACGCGCCGCCTTTGATGTTTACTTTGTCTTTATCGATGTCTAATTGGCGTACCGCGATTTGCGTGACAACAGCGAACGCTTCGTTGATCTCCCAAAGATCAACCTCGTCTACTGACCAATCGAGTTGAGATAACAACTGCTCTATTGCAAAGACGGGAGCGAGGGTAAATTCGGCAGGCTTTCTGGCGTGGGTTGAGTGTCCTTTGATGATTGCTAATGGCGTTAAACCTTGATGCTGTGCCACCTGCGAGTCCATTAACACCAAGGCTGCAGCACCATCGGATATCGCACTTGAGTTTGCAGCCGTCACCGAGCCGTTCTTATCGAATGCAGGTTTGAGTTGAGGGATCTTATCGAGCTTGATGGAGCGTGGATGCTCGTCATAATCCAATGTTGAAGTGCTATGACGCGTCGTGATTTCTATCGGCGAGATTTCATCGTCAAACAGACGCTGCTCTTGCGCTTCCAATGCTCTGGTCGCGGATAGGATTGCCCATTCGTCCATTTGTTCACGAGTAAACTCAGAGCGTTCAGCTGTTTGCTGAGCATAGACTCCCATCAAATGCCCTTCATACGCATCTTGAAGACCGTCGAGAAACATATGGTCGTGAGTAGATTGGTGACCCATTCGCATGCCATTGCGCGCTTCTTTGAGCAGATACGGCGCATTAGTCATGCTTTCCATACCTCCAGCTACAGCACTGCGAATGCTGCCCGCTTTGATAAGATCGTGAGCCAACATGACGCTTTTCATGCCAGAGCCACACACTTTATTGATGGTGGTACAGCATGTCGTCAACGGAAGATCTGCACCTAGCGCCGCTTGTCTAGCTGGTGCTTGCCCGCACCCCGCAGGTAATACGCAGCCCATATAGACTTCGTCGACTTCGCTAACACCACTCGCATCCATTGCCGCTTTGATAGCAAATGCCCCTAATTGAGGCGCTGAATAGCCTTGTAACTGACCTTGAAAGCGCCCGATTGGCGTTCGCTTTGCATTGATAATCCAGATGTCGTTTCCCATGATCTCGTCCCTTCTGACGATAATTCACAATTCACGAACTCATCCCTCACACCTGCTACCACGGAGCTTTCACACAGAATGTGGTGTCACTCCAGCCTCTCATAAAACGATGAATTTTTGCACTGTGATTTCTTGACGTTTACGTAAGCATAGCACTAACATTTACGTTAACGTAAAGAAACAGATTAATAACAACACAAATTTACTCTCATGCTTTTAGCTAGCCCATTTAGTTCAAGGCTTGAAGGGATTTTAAGAAGCCAAAACTATTCATTAGAGGGAAAAACCGAGTGGATAAATTCAAGATAAGTGACCTCGCCAAAGAGTTCGACATCACGACCCGAAGCATTCGTTTTTATGAGGATGTAGGCCTTATAGAGCCGGAACGAAAAGGCAACATTCGCGTATATCAACGCAGAGATAAGATCCGTCTAAAGTTGATTTTACGTGGTAAGCGATTGGGCTTTTCGCTTGCGGAAATTCGAGAGTTGTTCGAGCTGTACGATACCCAACAAAGCGATGGTCAGCTGCTTAAAATGCTAACCATCATTGATGAAAAACAAGCACACTTACAGCAACAACTGGATGATATTAGCGTTGTAATGAACGAGCTAGAAACCGCCAAAGAGCGATGCAAACAAGCGCTAAGCGACAATAAAACTAACAGCCAATAACTAAAAACTTGTAACGACTAAAACAAACAAGAATAACCATAATTTCCAAGCCCAAGCAGTGTAACTCGAACCTTATCCGTACTAATAAGTACTTTCAACAGGGAAATGTTATGAAAAGCAGCTACACCCCACTCAACTTTGGGCTTGGTGAAACCATCGATATGCTCCGAGACCACGTCAACGCGTTCGCCACCGAGCATATCGCCCCCATCGCCGCAGATATCGACCGCGATAACCAATTCCCCAATCATTTGTGGGCCAAGTTTGGTGAAATGGGTTTGCTCGGCGTAACCGTCGACGAAGAGTTTGGCGGTGCAGGCATGGGCTATCTTGCTCACGTTGTTGCTATGGAAGAGATCAGCCGAGCTTCGGCGTCTGTCGCACTCAGTTACGGCGCACATTCCAATCTTTGTGTTAACCAAATCTTTCGCAATGGCTCCCCTGCACAACGAGAAAAGTACTTGCCCAAATTGATCGATGGTTCTCATGTTGGCGCACTAGCCATGAGTGAGCCGAACTCAGGTTCTGACGTGGTTAGCATGCAGCTGCGAGCCGAAGATAAAGGCGACCACTATCTGATGAACGGCAACAAAATGTGGATCACTAATGGTCCTGATGCCGATACCTTAGTGGTTTACGCAAAAACCGATCCCAATGGCGGCTCTCGTGGTATCACGGCATTCATTATTGAGCGAGAATTCGAAGGCTTTAGCCATGCTCAAAAGCTCGACAAACTCGGTATGCGCGGCTCCAACACCTGTGAATTGGTGTTCCAAGATTGTGCCGTGCCAAAAGAGAATGTGTTAGGCGAGTTAAACCGTGGTGTCGAAGTGTTGATGAGCGGTTTGGATTACGAACGTGTGGTTTTAGCAGCTGGACCGCTTGGCATCATGCAAGCCTGTATGGACGAAGTGGTTCCGTATGTTCATGACCGCAAACAGTTCGGCAAATCCATTGGTGAATTCCAACTGGTACAAGGAAAGCTTGCTGACATGTATTCACGAATGAACGCTGCCAAAGCTTATGTTTATGCTGTTGCAGCCGCCTGTGACCGAGGTGAATGTACACGTAAAGATGCCGCTGGCGTGATCCTTTACAGCGCCGAACTTGCCACACAAATGTCGCTCGATGCTATTCAACTTTTAGGCGGCAATGGCTACATCAACGAATACGCGACCGGGCGTTTACTCCGCGACGCCAAACTGTATGAGATTGGCGCGGGCACATCTGAAATTCGCCGCATGTTAATTGGACGAGAGCTGTTCGAAGAGTCTCGCTAACCCACCGACAAGGAAGTCACTATGGCAATCATTAAAAGTAAAACCAAGCCAACCGACGAACTGTTTTTGTCGAACAAAGCGGTCATGACCGAGTTGGTGAACAACCTTAATGCCAATATTAAAGCTATCAAGCAAGGTGGCGGACAAAAAGCCATTGACCGCCAACGCCTGAAAGGAAAACTGCCCGTTCGTGAACGTGTTATGCATCTTTTAGATGAAGGCAGCGAGTTTCTTGAAGTCGGACAATTCGCCGCGTGGAACGTCTACGAAGAGTCTATTCCATGCGCAGGTGTCGTCGCTGGCATTGGCACCATTGAAGGTATTCAATGCATGGTGATCGCCAACGATCCTTCCGTTAAAGGCGGCACCTACTACCCACTTACGGTGAAAAAGCATCTGCGCGCGCAAGAGATCGCACAACGTTGCCAACTACCTTGCGTCTATTTGGTGGATTCCGGTGGTGCAAATCTCCCTCATCAAGCGGAAGTCTTTCCTGATAAAGAGCACTTTGGGCGCATCTTCTTCAATCAAGCCAGAATGTCGGCGCAAGGTATTCCTCAAGTGGCGGTTGTGATGGGGCTTTGTACCGCAGGCGGCGCTTATGTACCTGCGATGGCGGACGTTTCCATTATGGTCAAAGAGCAAGGCACCATCTTCTTGGCTGGTCCGCCGTTAGTAAAAGCCGCTACGGGAGAAATCGTCACCGATGAAGAATTGGGCGGTGCCGATGTGCATTGTCGTAAGTCTGGCGTTGCCGATTACTACGCAGAAAACGACCAACACGCATTGCAACTGGCACGCGAAGCCATCTCGAATACCAACCAATCACTCCCACTTCAAAGCGACAAAACGGTTTTACCACCACGTTACGACGCCGAAGAGATGTACGGCATCGTCAATGCAAATCTGCGCTTGTCTTTTGATGTTCGAGAGATCATCGCTCGCGTGGTGGATGACTCAGATTTTGATGAGTTCAAAGCACTTTATGGTAAGACTTTAGTATGTGGCTTCGCCCGAATCCACGGCAACCTGATTGGCATAGTGGCGAACAACGGCATCTTGTTTTCTGAGTCCTCACAGAAAGGCGCGCACTTTATTGAGCTGTGTGCCAAACGCAAAATTCCCCTACTGTTTTTGCAAAATATCACTGGGTTTATGGTGGGTAAAAAGCTTGAGGCGGAAGGCATTGCCAAACACGGCGCGAAATTGGTGATGGCGGTTGCGTGTGCGGATGTGCCTAAGTTTACCGTGATTATTGGCGGCTCTTACGGTGCCGGCAATTACGGTATGTGTGGTCGTGCTTATGACCCAACCATGATGTGGATGTGGCCAAACGCACGAATCTCCGTCATGGGCGGAGAACAAGCCGCAGGCGTGCTCACTCAAGTGCGTCGAGAAGTGAAAAAACGCCAAGGTGAAGACTGGCCAGAGCCCGAAGAAAGTGCATTTCGAGAATCTATCGTAGACTTGTATGAGTCTCAGGGGCATCCCTACTACGCCAGCGCACGTTTATGGGATGACGGCATCATCGACCCGAAAAAGACGCGTCAAGTATTGGCTCAAGCCTTAAAAGCCGCGCTCAATGCGCCAATTCCTGACAGCAATTTTGGCATATTCAGAATGTAGAAATGTAGAGAAGAAAGGACGTCACATGCAGGATCATCAACCGAGTATCATCCCCAATACCCAACGACAAGATGAAGTACTTTGGAACGTCGATGAATTCGGCGTCGCAACGCTTACGCTCAATCGCACAGAGAAGCACAATGCGTTTGATGCCTGCATGATTGACTTGCTGATCCACAGACTGGACTACCTTGCTCTGCGCACCGATGTTCGATGCTTAGTGCTTCGAGGAAACGGCAAACATTTCTCCTCTGGTGCTGATTTGAATTGGATGAAATCCATGGCAAGTAGCACCAGAAAGCAAAACCTAGAAGACGCGCAGAATCTTGCACGTCTGATGCATACATTGGACGCTTTCCCTCAGCCTACTATTGCGGTTGTGCAAGGTTCCGCTTTTGGCGGCGCATTGGGCTTGATCTGTTGCTGTGATATCGCCATCGCAGCGGAGAATGCGAACTTCTGCTTGAGTGAAGTCAAACTGGGACTGGTTCCAGCAACCATCTCTCCTTATGTCATGCGAGCAATGGGCAACCGACAAGCTCGTCGTTACATACTCAGCGCGGAAGTGATTAACGCTGACAAAGCAGAAAAGTTTGGCATTGTGCATGAGGTTCATAAGTTGGTTAAAATCGAAGCCGTGGTAGAAAGCTTGATTGATTCGTTGCTGATCAATAGCCCAGATGCGATGCGAAAAGCCAAAGCCTTGTGTCATCAATGCCACCAAAATCCGATTGATGGTCAGCTTATCCAATATACGAGCCAACTTATCGCCGACATTCGCGTATCGCCGCAAGGACAAGATGGATTGCAAGCCTTTCTGGAGAAACGAGAACCGGGTTGGATAAACAAGCCAGCTAAGGGCAAGAAATGAATTTGCCAAACAAGGTAAACATTGTCGAAGTGGGTGCGAGAGACGGTCTGCAAAACGAATCACCGGTGTCCACGCAAGCCAAGATCCGCTTAATCGACTTGCTCTCGGATACAGGGCTCACCCATATTGAGGCAGGATCTTTTGTGTCGCCTAAATGGGTACCTCAAATGGCGGATTCATTCGATGTAATGAAGAAAATCACCCGCCGCCACAACGTCATCTATTCAGCATTAACGCCTAATGTGCAAGGCTTTGAAAAGGCGCTAGAAGCCGGCGCTAACCAAGTCGCCATCTTCACCTCCTCATCGGAGGGCTTTTGCCAACACAACATCAATTGCTCGATTGCAGATAGTCTTACCTGCTTTGAACCAGTAATGGAATTGGCAGCAAAGCATAACATTCCCGTTCGGGGTTACTTATCTTGCGTGGCAGACTGCCCTTACGACGGGCCAACCAAACCCGAACAAGTCGCAAGAGTTGCCAACCTGCTAATGGAATTAGGCTGCTATGAGGTTTCACTTGGAGATACCATAGGTACAGGCACGCCGATACGCATCGCTAAAATGTTAGAAGCCGTACAAGTGAAAGTCCCAACCAATAAGCTTGCGGTGCATTTTCACGACACATGGGGACAAGCGTTGGCGAATATCTACCAAGCCTTAACGATGGGCATCAATACCATCGATAGCAGTGTGGCTGGGCTTGGGGGCTGCCCTTATGCTCATGGCGCGTCAGGTAATGTTGCTACCGAAGATGTGCTCTACCTTTGCCAAGGCTTAGGAATCGAGACCGGAGTAGATTTAGAGTTGCTCGCCAAAGCCGGATGGATGATCAGTGAAGAATTAAACCGCCAGCCGACCTCAAAAGTCTCGCTGGCGTTAAAGCAGCGTTAGACCTCGTAATTCGCTTTGATACCGATATCGAAATGCAGCGGCATACGCCATTTAGCAAAAGACAGGAAGCCCATTACTAATCCAGCCAATAACATAGTGATGGCAGCAAGGATTGGAAGGTTAAACCACAGCGCAAACGTTGCGACAGCGAGAAACGCGGGCACCATCTTCAAGCCTGGCACTTTAAAGCAAAAAGACTCTTTAAGCGCAATGCCCGAAAAGGTCACAAAGATAAAGCCAAGCCCTAACCAAGTGCGCTGAAACTCCAAGTCACTCACCATCAATACCAAGCCAATCCAAGACGCCCAACTGATCACGGCTCGTACGTGTTTACTGTAAAGATGTACGTTCGCGGCAGATAACGCACCGGCCACACAAAGCGCAATGACTGAGGTTTGGTAAACCAATGGTGAACTAGAAATTGCACCAGAGACAAGAACCGAAAAAACAAGCAGCGCCATTGCAAACAAAGTGATACCAAAGCGATACAAGCACACGCTGATTTTATCGAGTGAATCCAGCGTCTCTTGATGTTCTGTGTTTGCCATGGAAAGCATCCTGCCTAAAAATGAAAAGGAATAAAAAGCCAACGAGGGTGAAATCGTCGGCTCTAAAAACTGAATTACGCCCGTTTTGGAAAGCGGAGTTTACCGCCAGTTCGGTAGATCACCAAAGAGAATAAGATAAGCGCACAACCGACGAATTTATTAGAGGTAAGCACTTCGCCATACCAAATCACACTCAGAATTACAGTCCACACGGGTTCAAGGATCATAATCAGTGCAGCGTTACCCGCTTGGACAAACTTTTGCCCTATGGTTTGCATCACGTAACGCAAACTGGTTGCCAAAAGCGTGCTCAACGCAAACCAAATCCAAATTGATGTGCTTACCTCTGTCGGCACCGTTTCCACCAAAGATGAAATCAGCAAACCAATCAAACCCGTGACGAACAGCTGGGTACACGTTAGCAACAACACAGGCAATTTTTGCGAATACTTGCTGTTTACGTTGAAGTGCAGAGCGAGCATCAAAGCCGCGCCCAAGAACCAAAGCTGACTGCTAGATTGTTGCCAACCACCAGCCAAAGACAAACATCCTAGGCCAAGAATCGCGATCGGTAGTGACACCCAAAAAATTCGTTGAGGTCTTTGACGAAACATAATCCAAGCGACAATGGGTACGAACAGCATCGACAGGCTCATGATGAATGCGCCCTCACCTAACGTGTCACTAATTGAAATCGCGTAGATCCAACACATCAGTGCACCACCTAAAAGCACACCTACACCTGCCGCGGCAACAATATCTTTCTTATTGGCAGCACGAAGTGGTTTGATACACAGAGGCAGCAAACATAGTGAAGCAATGGTGAATCGCAGACCGATAAATCCGAATGGTGGAAGACCTTGAATGGTTTCTTTGGAGAAGATCCACCCTAATGCCGCGATCATCGTAGTAGCGACGAGCACGAATGCAGCTTTGCGTTCTGAGTTAAGCATAATTACTCACAAAAAAAAGACCCTGCGAGGGATTCGTCAGGGGTTTATTTATCATTGATTTTAATGCGTGATAGCTAGTTATATTTGCATCGCAAATGCTGACAGGATGTGTAATTAGATTGGAGGAATGTTAACGTTTGCGAAACGCTCACAGTATACATTGTGACATGCTTCTCATCGAGTAAATTGCTGTGAAATCCCTTCATTATTTTTGTGGTTTATGTGGTTAACGAAAACGCTCACAATCAGGTTTTAGCTCAAATAATATACGGAATAATCTCATCACCTGTTGGTGTTCAAAATGCTAAAATCGAAACACAGTAGAACAGACGACAGGAGGTGCTTTGTGAGACACTCAACCGTACTCTTTTTCATTCTGATCGCCCTGCTTATTCTGGCGCCAATGGTGCTTGGTTCGTTGTTTAATCTTGTCTCTTCATTACGCATCGGCAGCATCGAGGCTGACCCAATTTCCATCACTCATATCTACGACATGATGATGTACCGTGGACGTTAGTTTGTTTTTATAACTCTCTCTTTCACAACCGCTCTTGCCTCGAATCATGAGCGGTTTTCAATTTTACGCCTTCTTTCCAAAACCGCCGCTTAACACTTCTAATTCAATAAAACTCACCACTTTTCACATGTGTATCGCTAAGCGATTCTTTTCACATTAGTTTTATTGAGATTGATTTTGTCCAATCCACAAGCCTCACACGTATTAGTAATTAAATTCACAACTAAATCGGCTCGTACGTAGCGATATTGTCAGTACCTGCTTACTCTTTAACCTACAACTATAAAAAATACGCCAGTACATTCACGCCATCAACAACAGTGAAAATCTGGAATATCAAGACCCAAGTTAGTGAAACACGCATTCAAATTACTAGGGAATCAGTGATGAGATTAAAGAACACCCAAAACATGAGCGCAGCTTTGAGGACGGCTCTCGTCGCCGCTGTGTGCTTCTCTCCCCTCACCTTTACTGCAGAAGGTGATGAGCAATTCGAAGTCGGCAAAGAAAAAGCGAAAGTTTGTATGACTTGCCATGGTGTCGATGGCATATCGACCATTGATGCGTACCCCAACTTACGCGGCCAGAACAAAACCTATCTGATTTCTTCCCTTAAGGACTACAAAGCGAGGGAGCGAACCAGTGGTCTCGCGGTGCTGATGCAACAGCAGGCCGATGCCCTCTCTGATCAAGACATTGAAGACATTGCCCACTACTACTCTCAGCTAGGCAAAGAAGCTCAACCTTAAACGAGGAGCGTTCTTATGGAACAAGCAGCAACTCAATACAACACTAAAGTTGTGAAGTATTTTGTGTTGGCATCGTTAGTTTGGGCTATTGTCGGGATGATCATTGGTGTGATCCTCGCGGCGCAGTTGTATTGGCCAGTACTTAACTTCGATTCTCAATACTTCCAATTCGGTCGACTCAGACCACTACACACTTCCGGCGTAATATACGGCTTTGTAGTCAACATTTTGATGGGTACCTCTCTCTACATCGCTCAACGCACCGGACGCTGTAATCTCTTTAACCAAAGCTTATCTTGGATGGTTTTCTGGGGTTGGCAACTGGTACTCTTTTTGGCGTTAATCAGTTTGCCCGCTGGCTACACAACTTCAAAAGAATACGCTGAGTTAGAGTGGCCAATCGACCTTTTGATCGTCTTAGTCTGGGTGCTTTATGCGGTGCTTTTCTTCGGCACAATCGCCAAACGAAAAGTCGACCACATTTTCGTAGCCAATTGGTTCTTCGCAGCGTTTATCATTGTCATTTCCATGATCTTCATCGTGAACAACTTGGCCATGCCTGTATCGTTGATGAAATCTTATTCCGTCTTTGCTGGAGCGCAGGACGCCATTGTGCAATGGTGGTGGGGTCACAACGCAGTGGGCTTCTTACTGACTGCTGGTGTGATTGGTATGAATTATTACTTCATACCAAAAGTGGCAGACCGCCCTATTTACTCTTACCGTTTATCTGTCATCCACTTTTGGGGCTTGGTTGGTTTTTACACTTGGGCAGGTACCCACCACTTGGTTTATTCATCGGTGCCTATTTGGGTGCAAAACATCGGCATCATCATGTCACTCATTCTTTGGCTTCCATCTTGGGCGGGCGCTTTCAACAGTGCGATGACACTGCTACAAAACAAAGAGAAGCTTAAATCTGACTACATTTGCCTGTTCTTCTTCTCTGCCATTCTTTACTACTGCTTAGCCACATTCGAAGGGCCTCTACTGGCAATTCGCTGGTTCAATATGCTCGCGCACAATACTGAATGGGTCATCGGTCACGTTCATTCCGGCGCATTAGGTTGGGTCGGTATGTCAGGCATTGCGGTGTTCTACTACTTCATTCCTCGTCTATGGAACAAAACAGAGTTGTGGTCAAAGCGTTTGATAAAATGGCACTTCTGGCTCGCGCATGCTGGTGTTGCGATTTACGCCATCGCGCTCTGGGTTGCTGGTATTGGCGAAGGCTACATGTGGCTAACTCAGAATGAGAATGGCGAACTGGTTTACAGCTTTATTGAAGCCATGAATTTTAAGGCTCCATGGTTGTTCCTGCGGTTCTTTGGGGGCGCACTCTTTGTACTTGGCCTATTCCTGATGGCATTCAACTTGTACAAAACCGTGCGTTCTCCATCGGTGTTAGTGGCAAAGGAGGCATAAGATGAGCAAAGACTTTACTCACTCAGTGGTCATTTTGATCATCACAACAGTGGTTGTGGCCTCCTTCTCACTCGCAGTTTGGGTTGTGCCGAACATTCTTCGCACCGACGACATCGCTAAGGGCAGTTTAGCCAAGCCGTTGACCGCCATTGAGCTTGCGGGTCGCGATATTTACATCAGTGAAGGGTGTCATGTCTGCCACACGCAGATGGTTCGTCCTCTAGAGCCTGAGACCAAACGCAACGGTCGCGCAAACAAGGAATCAGATGACATTTACGAATTCCCTAACCTATGGGGTTCAAAACGCACAGGTCCGGACTTAACCAACCTTGGCCGTAAATACTCTGACCAATGGCATGTATTGCATCTCATCGATCCTCGTCAGGTCATTCCAACGTCCATAATGCCGGCCTACCCTTGGTTGTTCGAACAAACTCTCTCGGGCGATGCAATTGTCGACAAGATGGAGACACTACGCATATTAGGGGTTCCATACACAGACCAAGAAATTTCCGATGCGCGCTTGCAAGTTCGCGGTAAAACCAAAGGCGAAGCGCTAATTCGTTATCTTCAAAGTCTTGGTCAAGATACAGCACAGGAGGTGGCACCATGAGCACATTCTGGAACTGGTGGGCCGTTGCCTGCACCATAATCTTCTTTGTTCTGATGGTGGGCGTTATCGTCAAGTATTGGCGTAGCAACCACAAAGCGGACCAAGACCACACTATTGCCTCTTTTGATGGGATAGATGAAAAGGACGCACCACCACCTAAGCTCCTCTTCGTTAGTTACGCTGTCGCGTTTTTACTCTCTGCGGGGTATTTGGTTCTGTATCCGGGGCTTGGTGAATGGAAAGGCTTGGCGAACTATGACCAAGCGGACGACAAACTTAGCTCACCATCAACCACACTCGACCAGCAATTTAGTCAAGTAGCCGACACCTCTTTGGCGGCACTTGCGCAAGATGCCGACATTGTCCGTAGCGGTCGTATGTTGTTTCAAACCCATTGCGCAGCCTGTCATAGAGATAATGCACAAGGTCAAAAACACTTCCCTAACCTTATCGACAAAGAATGGATGTACGGCGGAGATGATGAAGCCATCATTCATTCCATAGCGAAAGGCCGTAACGGTACGATGCCCGGCTGGGTTGAAGTGATGAGAAAGGACGAAGTGGACAAGGTTTCTTACTATCTTGCGTCGCTCAATCAACGCCACAGCAATGTGCCTGAAGTTAAAATAGAGTTGGGTAAGACCTTGTTCGTTCAATACTGTGCCTCATGCCATGGAGACGGTTCTATCGCTAATCAAGAAACGGGAGTGCCCGACCTTTCTGATAGCGTATGGCTTCATGGTGGCAGTATTGAAGAGATTCAACACACCATCAATTACGGTTTGAACAACTTGATGCCTGCGTTTGAAAACCAACTCTCAGAGCACGAGATCCTCGCGATTGGTGCTTACATCCGCAAAGCCGGCGAAGAAGAAGAGCAGAAACTCGCAGTACTTAACGCTCAATCTGTCGAGCGTGGTGAATATCTGGCACACGCGGGGGATTGCGTCGCTTGTCACAGTGCAGAAGGTGGCGAACCTTTTGCCGGCGGCCTACCGTTTGTTACGCCATTTGGCACAATCTATTCGACCAATATTACTCCTCACGCTAGTGAAGGGATTGGTGAATACGATTACGACAACTTCCGTGATGCTTTGGTACACGGGAAAGGCAAACATGGTTACTTGTACCCGGCGATGCCTTACACCTCTTATCAATACCTTACGGAACAAGACATGACGGATTTGTGGGAGTATATGCAGTCTATTCCTGCCGTGGCGCGTCGTAACGATGAAAACCACATGATGTTCCCATCGAATATTCGTCTTGGCCTCCTTGGCTGGAACATTGTCTTTATGGACACCGACCCTATCGACTACAACCTACCCTCAGAGCTTGAGGGCGCGGTGGATGACGTAGAGAAGTGGCAGAAAGGCAAATACTGGGTTGCAGGCTTAGGACACTGCTCAGAGTGCCACACGCCGAGGAATATTGCTCAAGCATTGATTCCTGAGCGCATCTTCCAAGGTAACTTGATTGACGGCTGGAACGCACCTCACATTACGTCCACGGAGCTGTATGTGGGCGGTTGGGATGAGAAGACTCTGACCGACTTCTTGCACACAGGTCACTCAGATAAAGGCACTGCTTTTGCTGGGATGGCTGATGTGGTCAAAAACAGTTTGAGCTTAATGACTCGTGAAGACGTTGAGTCTATGTCCTACTATCTACTCAATGGTGACGTAAATAACTTCATTGCCGCCGATGCCGTTCCTTTGGAGCCTAAAGGGTTTGATGAAGCGGCTTATCAAGAGCCAATCTATGCAACTTACAAGCAAACATGTGGAGCATGCCATGGTAACGATGGTAAAGGACGAGATCCGATAGCACCAACGCTCTTGAACAACGGCATTATCATGCACAGTGACCCGTTTAACACCATTGCTGTAACGGTACGAGGTTTACAACCAACTTACATTGACCCTGAACGTAACTTTATGCCAATGGCAAGCTTTGAAGACATTTTATCAGACGCTCGTTTGGCAGAATTGATTACCTTCGTACGTAAACACCTGGGCGATCAACAATCGCCTGTTACGCCAGCAGACGTTCGAGAAGTAAGGGAAACCTTAGAAGCCGCAGGTTATGCCGGAGGACTGCATACCACACCAGATATGTATGACCGACGAGATAACAACATCCATATCAAGTAACTAAAGTGGCGAGTATCAGGTACAAAAAAAGCCCTTTCCAATCGGAAAGGGCTTTGACTTAGTTCCCAAAATTTTTGCCGTTTTACAGCAGTTCTACCGACTGTTGAGCGATAACCCACTCTTCATTGGTAGGAATAACCAGTGCTTTCGCACCAAGCAACTCAGATGTAGCAACAACACCTGCGTTACCAAATCGAGCGTCTTCGTTACCTTTCACATCTTCAACAAAACCTAGCAGTTTAAGGTTGTTTAAGATTTCACGACGAATTGGCATAGAGTTCTCGCCAATACCGCCAGTGAAGATGATGCCGTCAAATGAATCTAGAGCAGCAAGGTAAGACGCAATGTATTTAGACACACGGTATGTAAACACTTGGAACGCTAGAGTTGCACCTTCGTGACCCTCTTCCATCGCTTCCAAAATACCGCGTGCATCACTTGTTAGGCCAGAAACACCTAAGAAGCCTGAAGCCTTGTTTAGTGAGTTAAACACTTTCTCTTGAGACCAACCTTTCTTCAGAAGGTACTCAATGATACCTGGGTCTAGGTCACCACAACGTGTGCCCATCATCAGGCCAGACAGCGGCGTGAAACCCATAGATGTATCTACAGACTCACCGTTGTTGATTGCACAAACAGAAGCACCGTTACCTAGGTGAACAGAAATGAAACTTGATTCTTCCACTGGTTTATTCAGCATCTTCGCAGCTTCACGGCTTACGAAGTAGTGGCTCGTACCGTGGAAGCCGTAGCGACGAATTCCAAAGTCTGTGTAAAGTTCTTTAGCAATTGCACCGGTGTAAGCTCTTGCAGGCATTGTTTGGTGGAACGCAGTATCAAACACAGCAAACTGAGGGAGCTCAGGGAATGCAGCCATAGAAGCACGCATACCAATCGCATGAGCAAGGTTATGTAGAGGGGCTAAGTCACTTAACGCTTCTACGTCTGCAATAACAGACTCATCTAAACGGACTGTCTTGGTAAACTTCTCACCGCCGTGAACCACTCGGTGGCCAACAGCAACAACATGGTCAATTAATTTGTACTCTTTTACTAACTCAACTAATTTTGCTACTGCAAGTTGATGGTGGTTCTCATTGCCTTTAATAGCAAATTCAAATTTTTCACCGTTGAATTTCCAGCTCATACGAGCGTCTGATAGACCAAAGCATTCGCCCAGACCACTTAGCACAGCATCGCCAGATTGTGAGTCGATGACTGCAAATTTTAGTGATGAGCTACCTGAGTTGATCACCAGTACAAACGAATTAGACATGAAATAGTTTCCTGTTGTGGAGCAAAGGTTGTAATTGCGCATCCGCGCTTCGTACTTCTTGTTTGTGCTCTCTATTATTCAATAATTTTTTAATCTTTCAACTATCTTTTAGTGTTAGTTGCTCGTTTGCGTAATTTTTGTTGATCTATGACAAGTTTAAAATTTATTTGAGCAGTGAAATATATCGAATTCACTCAACTAAAGTGGAATCAGACACTTAAAATCATCAATATATGAGTAAGAAAACAAAAATATTACGAATTTTTTTGAATGAATAGAGTATAGAAGAACAGAGACAAAAAAGCCGAGCATTTCGCTCGGCTTTCATATTCAACTATTTTTTAATGCAATAGTGTGCAGATATTATGCGTCTTGCGTGCGACGACCACGGCCGTGACCACGTTCACCACGGTATGCACCACGGTGATCACCGCCACGGTTACGATCGAAACGACGCTCGCCACCTTCACGGTTACCTTCGCGGTTGCCACCTTCACGGTTGCCATCGCGGTTACCACGGAAGCCACCTTCGCGACGACCGCCTTCACGACGATCACCACCACGGTTGCCGTTGCCGCCTTCACGGTTGCCACGGTAACCGCCGCCATCGCGACGACCACCGTCACGACGACCACCACCACGAGACTCACGGAAGTCATCGAAGTCACAAACTACAGCACCAACTTCTTGTTGACGGATGCGAAGCTTGCTTAGCTTGCTTGCTGCGTCTGAAGTCATAGCTTTTGGTAGCTGAACAAATGTGTGACCTTGAGCTAGCTTAATCGCACCGATAGAGCCTTTGCCTAGACCAAGCTCGTTAGCTAGAGCACCAACGATGTCTTTTACTTGAACACCTTGCTCACGACCAACTTGAAGCTGGTAAGTATCCCAATCTTGTGTATTGAAGCTGCGACCGCCTTCACGACCGCCTTCGCGACGCTCTTTACGACGTTGCTTGTCACGTTCAATCGCTTCAACCATTGGGTCTTCGCCAATGTAGAATAGAGGACGTTTACCTTGTTGACGCTTAAGAAGCATTGCCGCAAGCATCGCTGGGTCGATTTCTAGAGAAGTTTGTAGCTTCTCTACTAGCTCAGCGAATTTGTCTAGAGACTTGTGCTCTTTCTCAGCTTCTAGTTCAGCAGCTAGCTTGCTTAGACGAGCTTCAGCAACTTGGTCACGTAGAGGAAGTTGGATTTCTTCCATAGATGACTTAGTTACGCGCTCGATAGTGCGAAGCATGCGGATTTGGTTAGTGCGAACAAGCAGGATCGCTTTACCTTTACGTCCCGCACGGCCAGTACGACCGATACGGTGGATGTAAGACTCAACATCGAATGGGATGTCGTAGTTAAATACGTGTGTAATACGTGGAACGTCAAGACCACGTGCAACTACGTCTGTTGCAACTAGGATATCGATAACACCTTGTTTGATGTGATCAACAGTACGCTCACGTAGAGACTGAGGAATATCACCGTGCAGTGCAGCAGCTTTAAAGCCACGTGCAGATAGCCAATCAGCTAGACGCTCAGTGTCTTGACGAGTACGTACGAATACGATTGACGCGTCAGTTTCTTCAGTTTCAAGAAGACGAGACATTGCTTCATCTTTCTCTACACCCTTCACTACCCAGAACTGTTGTTGAACTTTGTCTACAGTGTGGTTTTTACCAGCAACGTCAACAGTTACAGGATCACGTAGGAAGCGCTCAACAATGTTTTTCAGCATTGGTGGCATAGTTGCAGAGAATAGAACGCGTTGAGCTGATTCAGGAGCGTGCTCCATGATTGCAGTTACGTCGTCCACGAAACCCATGTTTAGCATTTCGTCCGCTTCATCAAGTACGAAAGTGCTAACTTCGTCTAGATGTAGACGTTCACGGTTGATAAGGTCTTGAACACGGCCAGGAGTACCTACAACAACGTGTGCACCGTTTTTAAGAGCGCGCATTTGATCCACGATAGAAGCACCACCGTAGATTTCTAGAACTTTAAGACCTTTGATATTTTTACCAAGGTTTTTCATTTCAGCCGCAACCTGAATCGCTAGCTCACGAGTTGGAGCAAGAACGATTGCTTGTGGTTTACGCTGATCAAGATCTAGCTTGTTTAGAAGAGGCAGAGAGAATGCTGCCGTTTTACCTGTACCCGTTTGTGCCTTGCCCAGCGCGTCAGCACCTTCCAATAGGTGTGGGATTGCCGCAGCCTGAATTGGAGTTGGTGACACGAAACCCATTCCGTCTAGAGCAGAAAGGATAGAATCATTCAGAGATAAATCACTGAATTGAATAACAGAATCTTGCATTGGGATCCTACTTAATTAAACAAAAAAACAGTCCCATATGCTCTTCCAATTCGATACTGATCCATCCAGATACTAAATCCATTCAGAAAGGAATTAGCACAGTACACAACCGCGATAAGCCATTAGGGACGACTAAGGGAGCCGGATTATTCCTTAAATGCATAAAAAAAGCTAGAAAAAATTGAATTACATCACAATTTATTCTCACTAATGGTAATATTCGCATAAAATTCCACCTACCCCTCCATTCTCCGTAGAGAAAAGCACCACAACGCTGTTCAATTCATCAATAATTCACAGTGAATTTGGGGGCTTTAGGTAGTAATAATAGCCCGCAATGATTATAGTGTGCCCAATTCCATTGGTAAGTTAAGAAAAGATGTTTCAAGATAACCCTCTATTAGCTCAGCTTAAGCAACAAATCCAAGAAAACCTGCCTAAAAAAGAAGGCTCAATCAAAGCAACCGATAAAGGCTTTGGCTTCCTGGAAGTGGACAGCAAAACCAGCTTCTTCATCCCACCAGCGTACATGAAAAAGTGCATGCACGGCGACAAAGTCGTTGCCATCATCCGCACTGAAAACGAACGTGAAGTCGCAGAACCACAAGAGCTGCTAGAACAAGCTGTAACTCGCTTTATTGGCCGAGTAAAAATGTTCAAAGGCAAGCTAAACGTTGCACCTGATCACCCACAGCTGAAAAAGCTCTCTCTTAAAGCGAAACTAAAGAAAGGCTTAAAGCCTGATAATTTCGTTGAAGGCGACTGGGTTGTTGCTCATCTTATTCGTCACCCTCTTAAAGGTGACAACTCATTCTTCGTAGAGATTTCTGAGAAGATTACCGATGCAAACGACAAGATTGCACCTTGGTGGGTAACGCTTGCACAAAACGATTTGCCAAACTCAGAGCCTGCTGGCATTGATAACTGGGAATTGAAAGACGATGCGGATCTAGAACGTGTTGATATGACACACGTACCTTTCGTCACCATTGACGGCGAATCAACCAAAGATATGGACGATGCGCTGTTTGCGAAGAAGACAGAGTCTGGCGACTTTGAACTGACCATCGCAATTGCCGATCCAACTGCATACATTACACCAGAAGACGAAATGGATAAGGTTGCACGTGAACGTGGTTACACTATCTACCTTCCAGGTCGTAACATCCCTATGCTTCCACGTGACCTTGCAGATAACCTATGTTCACTGATTGAAGATGAAGTACGCCCTGCGATTTGCTGTACTGTGACAGTAAGCAAAGAAGGTGTCGTTGGTGATGACATCAACTTCTTCGCAGCAAACATTAAGTCTCATGCGCGCCTTGCTTATGACAATGTGTCAGATTGGCTAGAAAACGGCAGCTCAGACAAGTGGCAACCATCAGAAGAAATCGCAACCATCGTGCGTGACCTATATGACTTTTCTCTTGCTCGCGCTGATTGGCGAGAAAAGAATGCCGTTATCTTCCCAGATCGCCCAGACTACCGTTTTGAACTAAGCGAAGACAACGACGTTATTGCTATTCACGCGGACATGCGCCGCAGCGCAAACCGTCTTGTAGAAGAATCGATGATCACTGCAAACATCTGTGCAGGCCGTACACTACGTGACAAATTTGAAACGGGCGTGTTCAACACACACGCAGGCTTGAAAGCTGAGAAAATCGAAGAAGTCGTTCAAATGGTAAACCCTGAAGGTACACTTGAATTCACAGCAGAATCAGTTGCGACACTAGAAGGCTTTGCGGCACTTCGTCGTTGGTTGGGCGAACAGGAAACGACATACCTAGATAACCGTATCCGTAAATTCCAAACGTACAGTGAAGTAGGCAACCAACCACTTCCTCACTACGCAATGGGTCTAGATATCTACGCGACTTGGACTTCCCCAATCCGTAAATACGGCGACATGATCAACCACCGCATGCTGAAAGCCGTTATTCTTGGCAAAGAACCGGTTCAAACACCTGATGATGAAGTCGGCGAAGAATTAGCACTGCACCGTAAGCACCACAAAATTGCCGAGCGAAACGTGTCAGATTGGTTATATGCTCGTACTCTTGCAGAAGAGCCAAGTAAGAAAACGTGTTTCACAGGTGAGATTTTCGATATTAATCGTGCTGGTGCACGTGTTCGACTTCTCGAAAATGGCGCAGCGGCCTTTATTCCTGGTAGCTTGATTCTTGATAATAAAGAAAGAATTGAGTGTAACGGTGACAACGGTACCATTTCTATCGATAAAGAAGTGGTATACAAACTGGGTGATACATTGGAAATTGTTCTTTCGGACGTAAACCAAGAAAACCGCAGTTTAGTTGCAAAACCGACCCAGGTATTCGCTGATAAGCCAGCGACACAAACAGAAGAATCTGTGAGTGAATAATACCGGTTAAAGTTTAAAGGCGCTCAACTGAGCGCCTTTTTTATTTGTCATGTAAAAACGATAAGAACGAATATGCCGAACATTGAGATCATTCGCTTTAATCACTTCACTGCTCGCAAAAGTGAACGCTACACCGCCACCCACAACGGGTTATATGTTGTTGAGGAAGGCACCCTTGTTATCAACCAGCCAAGTGGCGAACAATTTGAACTGAAAGCAGGAGATTTCACCCTTTATAACTCAGCGGACTTAAGAAGTGCAGAAGCCAAACCTGGCGGTTTTAAAGCGATTGCCTTGGTCTTTGACATTGGTTTGTTCAGTGAATTCAAATCGGCCCACCCCACGATTACATCAGACACCGACGATCGTCGCTTTTATCCATTTTCAGCTCAAGGCCACCTAGTTATCTCGCAGCTTAAGAGCGCGTTAATTGAATTAGCAGATAACAAAGCACCACAATACGCTCAAAGCCATATTGCCCTCGCCCTGTTGTCACTGATGGTAGAAGTTCAGCCAGACATATTATCTATCATTGATGACGCAAGCAGCCTAACCGCGTCTCAGAAGGCGATTAAGTATATTGAAAAGAACATAGAAAAAGACATTACGTTAGAAGCGCTAGCAACGCACATGAGTATGTCTATCGCCACACTCAAGCGTAGATTGGCAGCGGAGAACCTTTCGTTCTCTCATATTTTGAAAGTGAAGCGCATCAACCATGCAGCAACCCAACTTCGTGTCTCTCAGAAATCCATTACTCAAATTGCCTTTGAATCTGGATTTAAAAGCGCAGCACATTTTAGTACCGCATTTAAATCGATTTACAGCATCACGCCAAAAGAGTTTCGTAGCCAAATCGCAAAATAATAGGGGTTGAAGATAAGTTAGCCATCAATCCCAAAAACACGCTTGAGGATCGCTTTCCAGTTCGGCGAGAAGCACCTCAAGCGTTTGACTACTTGGTAGCTTCTCGTAAGGTATCCATACCAGTTCTTCTTCACGATAGATCGGAACATAAAAGCACCAAAGTTGAGTTTTAGCATCAAATAGGATTTTAGCGATGGGAGATGTGTACTCACTGTGTTGTGAATCAAGTAAGAAGTGCGCATGATAAAGCTCGACACCGTTCTCTATAGGCTCGTACAAGCACTTCCCCAGCGCTTCTACTGGCAAATTGACATTTCGTCTAGCGCAAAGCGTTTGAACCAACTTATGTAGGCGACTGGTCGCCATTTGAGACACGGACATGAGCGTACTCCTGATATGTTGTTCTTAGTATATACCCAAGTGCCTGAGAGAGGCAGAAATCACCATCGGGCATGCGCCCGCTCAAGTCTAGAATAGCATCGCATTTGATGCCGAAAAGCTAACTGCGTCACCTCTTTCACTTCAAATCAGTGAAACCCTCCCATCCGAACTTATTGATAGTTATCAACATAAAACGAGCGCAATCGATAATTCGCTATGGATATCAATCTGCATTCACAAAAGTGTAACCTGAACGAAATATGATGAGCGCTGCGATATACCGTATATGGAGTTCAATATGTTACGTTTTACTGTGGCAACTGTATTAGCCATGGCTCTTTCCCTTCCTTCTGCTGTGGCAAAAGAAGTGAATATTTCAGGTTCTACCTCCGTTGCACGAGTAATGGATGTACTTGCAGAAGAATATAATAAAACACACCCTGATGATTATATTGCCGTGCAAGGTATTGGCTCAACCGCTGGTATCACTATGGTAAATAAAGGTGTGGTTGAGATGGGGATGAGCTCTCGCTATTTAACAGAAAGAGAGAAAGGAGAAGACTTAAACGTATTCCCTATCGCTTATGATGGTCTTGCTGTTGTTGTTAACCGCACTAACTCTGTAGCCAACCTTTCGGAACAACAACTGTTTGATATCTACAAAGGTAAAGTCGACAACTGGAAGCAAGTTGGCGGTACAGACCAACCTATCGCAGTCGTCACTCGTGAAGCCTCTTCTGGTTCTCGTTACAGCTTTGAAAGTCTACTTGGATTAACCAAGATCGTGAACGACCGCCTAGTCTCTGATATCAATCCGAACAACCTTGTCGTCAACAGCAATAGCATGGTAAAAACCATCGTAAACCATAACCCTCACGCGATTGGTTTTATCTCTGTTGGCTCAGTTGACCGGTCAATAAAAGCGATTCAATTTGAAGGCACTGCTCCTACAGCGAGCAATATCGCTAACCACAAATACAAGTTAGCTCGCCCATTTTTAGTTCTGTACAAGGTAGATGGATTGGAAAAAGCAGGTAAAGACTTCGTGAAGTTTCTGAAGTCGCAAGAAGGTCAAAAAGCGATTGCAGATTACGGTTACACACCGGTAAAAAGCTTCAATCAGTAAACCGCGGATACAAAAAAAGAGAGCCTAGTTGAGCTCTCTTTTTTGTTTGAATCTTTTTATTCCAATTAGAAATGCAACTGAATCACAGAAACAACTACCGCTCCAGGTCGACGAATACCTTCAATTTCTACTTTGATTTCACGCTCAATCTCAAGGCCTTTCTTGATTGGTGTGATTTTAGTAAGCGTACTTGATGCACGTACATTGTTACCCGCCTTCACAGGGTACGGGAAACGTACTTGGTTTAAACCTAGGTTCACGACCAACTTTGCTGTTGGGAACATTGGTTTTTCTGGATCAACAGAGTCTGTCAGCTTCGGCAAAAGCGCCAACGTCAGGAAACCATGAGCAATCGTAGTTTTAAATGGTGATTCTGTTGAAGCACGTTCTGGATCGGTGTGGATCCATTGCATGTCTTCCGTTACCGAACCAAATTGGTTGATACGTTCTTGAGAAACATGAACCCAGTCACCCACGTGGATCACTTCACCAACCTTGTCGCTCAACTCATCGAAAAGCACTTGTGCTTCTGGTTTTAGGACAATTGGATCAGGTTGAGAAATCACTTCCTCATTCACAGCAGGCTGCTGATGATCACGTACTTTAGAAAAAAGAAAGCTGCTTTGTGCTCGACCTAAAAAGTCACCCCAATAATCGCGTAGCGTTGGAGACATCCAATTCATAAACTCTGATTGGTGAGCAGAGATCGCACCAACTTTGTCTTTAAATAGATTCGTGACTTTCATAAAAACCCTTCGATAAATTCAAGCACAACTGGCTATACCAGTTAATTTTGAATTAACTCACACTATGTTGCAAATACTTTCGGGCGAACACATGTATACTCAAAGTCATTTAATTCTTATTTTTCATAAAGATAGCAATAAAACACTATTTTATTAAGTAACCACAACATAAAGTAAATACTCTACAGTATATCGTAACAATCATCTTTTCTACGGTAATTTGTGATATTCACCTTCTAGAAGTGTGACTATAAAACGCGCAAACAGTTCTTTTAGATGAAATCAATACTTTACAACGTTTTCTACTCACCCTATTATACGTCCCGCAACGGAGAGATGGCTGAGTGGTTGAAAGCACCGGTCTTGAAAACCGGCATACGTTAATAGCGTATCTAGGGTTCAAATCCCTATCTCTCCGCCACATTCTAGTAAAAAGCCCGCTAAGAGATTAGCGGGCTTTTTCGTATTTCAGAGATTTAAAGGGATTAGCCCAAATCCCTCCTTGAATGCAAGCCCAGACTAGGCGTCCCCGAACTCCCCCACATTTAGAAAGCTCGCTGAGAAATCAACAGGCTTTCGTCATTTTGAATCTTGTAAGATACAGAACAGCTTGTTCCCTAGTGGTTTGCTCCCCCACTACATACTCTTCCCTTTCACCTTCTTCTAGATTTACTGACCAACTCCGCACTTATCGCAATCGACGAAAAAATCCGCACATCAATTCGTTCTATGCAAACTCAAGACTTGTTATAACTAGGAGCAAGATAACAATAAATCATGGAAGACAGACACAATGCCGATTCAATTTCATCAGCTTACTGCAAAGGAAAACACTTCTACTCTCTCTATCGACGATTGGCAGATTGAAGCCGGGCAATCTTGGGGTATATTCAGTTCTGAGGGCGATATTGGTTCGATGCTTGGTGACTTACTGTGTGGTGAGATTAAACCTGAATCAGGTAAACTGAACATCGAAGATTGTCATATTGCTCAGGTCTCCCTTTCTGAGCAACAACGATTATTGGAACTGGAGATAGAAAAGGACGATACCGACTTTCTCGACCGTATTGACCAGGGCAGTTCCGTTTACCAGTTAATTTTTGAAGTCTGCCAAGATGAAGCCTTCACACAGACTCTGATTGAAGATCTCGACTTATTATATTTAGCAGAAAGCGGTTTTCGAGTGCTTTCAACGGGTGAAACACGACGCGTTATGCTTGCCCGAGCGCTAGCGACCAAGCCTGACTTAGTGTTGCTAGACAACCCGTTTACTGGTTTAGATATCGCTCACCGTGCGTCATTGGCGACTTACCTTCAAACACTCTCTCAATCAGTACAAATGCTGATTAGCTTCTCTCGTGAATCTGACATGCCTGACTGGATAGAACGTATTGCGCTGTTCAACGCAGGCAAGCTTGATAGCACCATGGATAAGCAAAGCTGGGACCTACACCCTGTCATAGCGCAAATAAAAGCGCAGTCAGAGAAACAAAGTGAAGAGATGATGGCGTTGATTCGTCAGCATCAGCACTCGACGCATTTCGACAACCCTATCTTTGAGTTAAAGAACGGTAAGGTGGAATACACTGAGAAAACCATTTTCACCGATTTGAATTGGCGTATCGATAAAGGTCAACACTGGCAAGTGAAAGGACCAAATGGCTGCGGAAAAAGCACACTACTAGGCCTGATTTTTGGTGATCATCCCCAATGTTACAGCAACGACATCCACATCTTTGGTAAAAAGCGCGGTACTGGTGAAACCATATGGGAAATCAAGCAATACATTGGCATGGTTTCTTCCGCACTACATCTGCAATATCGAGTCAACTGCAGCGCACTAGATGTCATTCTATCAGGGTTTTATGACTCAATTGGGTTGTACTCCAAACCAAGTAAGAAAGAACTCAACATAGCTAAAGAGTGGCTGACAATCTTGCATATGGAGCAGTATGAGAAAACGTCGTTCAAACAACTGGAATATGGTCAACAGCGCTTGCTCTTAATAGCTAGAGCGATTGTAAAACAACCAACGTTGTTAATACTGGATGAGCCCTACCAAGGTTTAGATTACCTTGGTCGAGTGCTGGTAAAAAACACCCTTGAGTTAGTTGCAAAAGAAAACCTAAGCCAGCTCCTATATGTTTCTCACTATAAGGAAGATGGCTTAGAGAGTATTCAGAATTATCTAGAATTCAGATTCGACGAACAGACTCAATGCTATAAAGGGAGTACTGAGTAACCATTTACTGAGAGCCAACCACTTCCGAATAAGGAAGTGGTTTAGCATAGAAATAGCCTTGGTGTAGGTTCACACCTAACATCGTCAAGTGTGCTGCTTGCTCCCGAGTTTCGACACCTTCTGCAATCAGATCGACATGTAGATCCTCAGCCAATCTAACAATTGCATTCAATACCGTGGAATTAACGCTGTCAATCCCGATGGTATCAACAAAACACTTATCAATTTTCAGATAATCGACCTTCATATGTTGCAGAACTGCCAATGCAGTTTGCCCTGTGCCAAAGTCATCGATCAACACCTGAATCCCATGTAACCTGAGCACCGCAATATGGCACCTTGCCTCCCCATCAATCAATTGCCTCTCGGTAATCTCAATGCTCATCTCAACATTGTATTGTTTCAGTTTCCGATGAATGGTCTCGATTTTTCTTATTACGTGAGCGCCAGCAAGATAACCTGGTGGGACATTGATGCCTAGATGGACTGGCTGTTCGAACTTAAATTGAGAAAAATCCTCACACGCTCTTTCTAATACGAAATCAGTTAGCATCTCCACCAACCCGCTCTCTTCTGCCGCAGGTACAAATTCATCTGGAGAAATAAAACCCTTCTGTTTGTGAGGCCAACGCACTAAGGCTTCATAGCCAAACGTTTTACCAGTACTCGAATTTACTTGAGGTTGGTAATGCAATAAGAGCTCCCGCTTCTTAATCGCTTTGCGTAAGTCAGAAACTAAACTTCGCTGAGGATCGATGAAGCGATTTACTAAGAAAATTAAGAGATAAAAGAGTAATAATATTGGAAGCGCTGAAATCACATATGAAAAGCGCTTCTGCTCAACGTAAAAATCGCTGGCTTCCACTAGAGCCTCGTAGTCAAACAGCTTAGAGTAGCCAAGTGATACTGCGTTTTCTCCCTGCATAGAAGCATCTTTGGGCGCAGAATCCTTACCAACAAACATAGCCGAACGCTTTAAACGTACATCATTACGATAACCAATCGTCGCGCCAAAGTAGTCTCTATCCACGATAGTAACGGCTTGGTATTCCGGTGCATCCTCTTTGGGGGTGATCAGAAATAAGACTTGGTCAGCATAGCCAGTGATATGACCTAGCGTAAGTTCACCTTTGCGATATAGCTGAACATAGTTCTCCATCGGACGATTCATTGATCCCAGTTTCGAGGAACAAATGATCTGACCATTTTTTACAATCAAGGTCTCGTCAATGTGTCTCTCAAACATTAAATTTTGTTGTATTGCTTCACAACGCTCCGGATTGATCAATGCTGTCCGGTTTTCTGTCTCTATTTGAAACAGGATTTCATCCGCAACTTGCAGATTTTTATCAAGAATATGGTCAAGGTTACGTTGAACACTTTGATGCGCTAAATAGAAAACTTCCGCGACAATAAGGGGCAGCGGGAGCAAGTAAATGATGGCTTTTTTCAAAAGCTCTTTATTTATCATCGAGGAATAATCTCTTCTCAATCAAACTTACAAACAAAATACAAATAACGCTTCCCTATCAGATACTTAAGAAACCACTTCAAAAGCAACCGCCAGAACCTATCCACTGATTGAGTATGGTTAACAAGTAATAAAGCCGCAAATATAACAATGAGTTATTGATACATAGCTCATTTGAGAGACAGAGTTTACCAACTTTCATGACTGGAATGCGATCTGTGAAGGGGAATTCACACAAAAATTGCTAATTTAACCAGTAGGTAAAGGTGAAGTCTGCAGGAAGAAAAATCATGACCCGATGCTTAAATGGCGAGCCCTCCTCTTAAAGGAAAAACATTAATATGGCTTTTTCTCATTATATGAGAATATCCAATCCCAATTATTTTCCTTTTCTCAACGTTTAAGAATTATAGTTGTTGCATACCCATTATCACGTTACAACATGCTCATGACGACAAACAAAGCCAACGCTAATCAGGTAAACGAAAAGGCGCTGCAATTGCTCATGCAAGTCGCAGTTAGTCCATTCCCAGTCTCTGCGAAAACACTCAGTGAACAACTGGCTGTTCCTTTGAGTAGTCTTTATCGACATTTAAAGCTGCTTAAAGAATGGAACTTGATAGAGGAAAGTGTCCACGACAAGACATTTGTAGTCGGCCCAGCCGCTTTGTTGCTAATGCATAGCTATGAGACCGCACAACATGGCTTAGATATGGTGGAAACCATTTTAGCTCGCCTAGTTCAACAAACAGGCGAAATGGCCGCTTACATGGTGCCTTCTGGTTACCGCGCGCTTTGTGTCAGACAGAAAGAGAGTATGCAGGCGCTTCGATGCAGCTACGTCCAGGGTCAAAGTCAACCATTGCTTCGTGGCGCCTCATCTAAGGTGATGCTGGCTTTCATGCCTCAAAGCCGTTGCGAAAAAATCTTGCGTCATTTTGGGCAAGATCATCGCCTCAGCGAATGGGAACAAGAGCTCAGTACCATCCGTAAGAACGGATACGCTGTCAGTACATCAGAAATCGATCCTGGTGTTTCTGGCATTAGCGCACCAGTCATGAAAGGAAGTAAATTGATTGGCGCAGTCTCGGTAATGGCTCCGGCTCACCGAGTCGAAAAGGATAAGCAGCGTATCATTTTGCATGTGTTGCAGGCAGCGAGAGCGTTGCCGCCAGAAAGGTAATTCATCATGTTAGGCTTTTTCAAACGCTACAAACTTCATCGAGCTCATAAGTCCGTCCACCATTACCCTTTTTCTTTTATGACGGTTTGTGAGCATTTAGCCCCGATGAGCAGTGGCACGTTTGATTTAGCCGATCAAAGTTTAGAGAATGCCAGTGACTGGCTCTATCAACAACACGATCAAGGCTCAGCCGCAAACCTTGGGCACTTTTCCCATCCCCAGATTGAGAGTGGCGATTTTCAAGAGGCATTAAGCTTGTCTCTTTCGCGCCACTCCATACCGGTTGTCTTATCGAATTGTACCGAAGCCATTCTATCCATGTTGCCAGTTGTGGTTTGCGATAATGACGAAATAGGCATCATAAATATCGGACACCGAGTGAGCCTAAAACCGACACTAGACCCTCGCCTTGGCTCCGCTTTTCATTTTGCGCTGTCACGCTACCCAAATGTCCGCATGTTCTTTGCTGGCGCGAGTGAGCAAGATACCAAACAAGAAGCTTGGGACTATGCCGAAGATCAAGGGTGTGATTGGGTTACCGACCGCGAATTTACCTTTCGTTACCGCAATCACCTCAAGCAACAAGTCGGAAACTATTTAGACCATTGTGATCAGATCGTCATATCAATTGATTTGGCATCACTACTGACAAAAAACAGTCTAGATGGAACACCCGCGCTGGATATACAAATGGTTCTTCGTACGATTCGTTTGTGTCTGGTATCAGGAAAGGTAAAAGCGGTACAACTTGTCGGAGACAAAGATCGTCTTGTCTATTCGAAACAAACGAAAGCAATTCTCCAAGAGCTTTATCAAATGGCTCCTTTAATCGACCATGCCGCATAAGACGTGCTTCTACATCAGAGCCAACATTAAGGTGTTGGCTCTATCAGTTTGGTTACATATAACCCTTTCTTATTATTTTCTAACAATTTGATACGCTAAAAGTGCGACACATACCCACCAAAACTATTGAACTAAGATCACATTCACGTTTTAATAGACTCATATAAACTTGGTATGACATACGAATAAAAAGCAACCAAAGTTCAATAACTAAGCGGGCATACTATAAAAAGCTAAACCGCAAACTTAACTTCGATGAGCCTTTTGCTCACACTCGCTTGGTGCCATTAAGTTCCACTAGATTTAGGATACTTGATGATGCTAAAACAAATATTCATCACACTCGCATCTATTTTTTCCCCCTACGCTCTGGCAACAGTGTTTGATTTAGCTGACATTAAAACCGGTGATGAGGTCGGTTTTTGCCCAGAGAAGATACAGATACAAGAACCTATCGACCAAAAATATGATAAAGCGTACTACTGTCATGGAAACATAACACTTGAGCTAGATGAACAAATAATCAACACCCAAGATACCAAGATTCAGCTTCGTGCTTTTACCGGCTTGAACTTTAAAGGTAGAAATAGCATTGGCTCTCCAGAAAACCCGATAGGTATAAAATCCCTATCCCAAGGCGTAATAGTTAGCAATGCCAACCACGAAACCGACTACACATACATTTATGGCGATGTAAAAACGGATTATACGATTTCACTTGAAAACGTACTTATCGATGGTGATGTAGATTCAAGAGGCATGACTGTCGAGCTAAAAGGCCTCTACAACGTTGTCAATGGTCAAGTAACTGCAAGTCAAAACCTCAAGCTTGAGAACGCTCAAGTCTGCGGAGATGTTTGGTCGTCAGGCGGTTTAGTAGAAGTTGGAGCGAACAAGAATGTTATTGTCGGCGGCCTCTTTTCTTTACAAAATCTAACGCTCTCAAATACCGATGTTTTTGGTGCAATAGAATCCAAAGGTGCAAACATCACACTAGACAATACTTCGGTTTATGCAAAATATAATGCTATTAAAGCGTTTCATACTGCAAGTTTTGTGGATGGTATCGGCCAAGTGTGTGGGAAAATAGAAGCCCACCGAGTCAACAACGACATCACTCAATACTGCGGAAAAGATGATCAAAACTGCTCATATGCAACCAGAAATTGCCCAGAGAAAGAAGTCCCTGTTTGCGAGTTAATCCCACCGAGTTATGACGATTTCGACCTTATCGTCACACCAACAGAAGACATCGCACTATTGTGTGGTGATGAACTCCCTCAGTTTACCGTGACTACAACCAACAATGATGAAGTAACGAGTGCTAAAGTATTGGCTACTCTCTCTCATCCTGACCTATTCACGCTTGAAATGGTCGAAGGAAAACAGAAAATTGACGACAACAACTTTATCTCGAAAGATGATGGGACGTTGGTAATAAAAGTCATCCCGCATGATATCGATTCGATTTCACTAGATTCAAATTACACACTGACTTTCACCATGGTTGAAGATACGAACAAAGCACAAACCGTGCAGTTTATGTTTACACCATTTATGTTTGAAGCTTATGAAGAAAACTTGAGCTCGATGAAAGAAATTCACGTTGTGGCAGGTAAATCAAAAACCGTGAACACTCGTTTGCTAGCGTGTGCCACTACAGGTGAACAAGTCATTGCGACTAATTACAATGGCACTCCTAAAGTCACTCATCCTCTCATCAAGCCAGCGGGAGGGAGCGAAGGAAACTTTCGTTACTCCGCAGAGTTTTCAGATGGCCTTTCTAGTCATGGTTTAGTCACGAATGAATCCGGATTGTTCTCTGTAAAAATGTCCGATAGATTCGAGTGCTTAGGTTTCGCAGAATGTCCAGATGATGGCTCTGTATACGTTGAAGGTACATTTGATGTCAAATCTCGACCATGGACACTGGCCATTTGCGACGGTTCAACCACACTAGCTTCCGGTACTTCGAAAAGTGGTCCTGGATTTATTGCCGCCGGAGAACACTTCTCACTGACCGTTAAACCCATCATTTGGCAAAGTGGTGGCTCTGTTACTGGTGAAGTAAATACAAAGAGTTATTGCGACGCAGATGTTACTGGCAACTTTATGTTGGAAGATGCACCCTCGGCAAGCATCGTATTAAGCAGTAAACAAAAGACACCGACCGAAACAGCAAACCAATCCGAGAAGTTACTGGAAAGTACCTTGTCACTCACTCGCAGCCATACCGAGAGTGAGAACTCTAAATACACCTTCTCCGGCTTGTACTGGGAAGAAGTTGGCAGCCTAAAGATCAAAGCAAGTTTAAGTAGTCAGTACCTTGATATGACGGTTAACACTGGCTTTCGAAATGTTGGTCGCTTCTACGCCAAATACTTTAAGGTGAGAGAGGCAGAATGGACGTACCCGACGAAACAAAACTTCATTTACATGAATCAACCATTTGAAGAGGTTCGTTATGACGTGGTTGCCCTTAATGCCAAACAAGAAGACATCGAGAATTACGTGTATTTCGATGCCAATCTTCGAGAACACTTCCATTTGGGCGAATTGAGTGACTACGTAGACCGTTTCATTCCACCAGCAGCGCACTCGGTTGAGTGGAACTTGGTGGGTGACGCAAGTGTTGGCAGTTTCACAATTGAAAAAGCTACTGGCAATGCGAATTGTGACAATAGCCCTTGCTGGGAGAAGGATGCAACTGATGGTCAGTATCCAGACGGCCCATTCAATAAAGACTCAAAATCAACAAAGAGTGAAATAGGTCTAACTCACACAAACGTCGTCGATGAAATACACTTCTTTGATGACCGACATATCTTAAAAGAACAACCGGATATCCGCTTTGGCAGGCTTAATTTTAAAGACGTTGGCGGCAACCAAGGTATGACCATCAAGGTCCCACTTGACGTCGAAGTTTGGCAAGGTAGCCGCTTTGTGACGCACTTTGAAGACAGCGCAACCACTGCCAACGGAGAACATCACTCCAGAACCCCTATTTGGTCGAATTCTTCACCAAATAACACCAAGCTATCTGGCGAAGGGACGATGCTAGCAGGCAGAACGTATGACCTTGTCGCAAGCCAAGTGGACTCTGCACGAGAACAGGTTCGCTTTCATTTAGACCTAAGCAGTGGCGGCAATAACTTACCTTGGTTGAAATACAATTGGGATAAGACCAATAAAGAAGAAGATAACCCGCCAACGGTCGTGACCTTTGGCATTCATCGTGGTAATGACCGTATCATCTATCGAGGAGAGCCCAATTTTATAGGGATGAATTAACCTCTTCATTTTATAGATAAAAAAGCGCCCCTCGGTTGAGGGGCGCTTTTCGTAGAATGTCCTTTTTCAATAAACGATGATTAGTTTGATGAACGACGTGCTTTCAAACGTTTTACCATCGCTAAACGACGTTCTGCTGAGCCTTGGTCCGTAGCCGATTGGTTCGGGTTATTACGTCGACCTTGACGATTTTTGAATGCCGGTTTTGAATTCAACTTCTCGATGTAAGCTTCACGTTGTTTTGGTTCGTAACCAGCTAGTTCGATTCGACGAATATGCTGCTGGATTAGATTTTCCACCTGTACAACCGTCAACTCTTCTTCACGGTTAACAAACGACACGGCATGACCTTGCTTACCAGCGCGACCAGTACGACCGATACGGTGAACATAGTCTTCTGCTAAGAATGGCATGTCGTAGTTGACTACGTGAGGTAGATCTTCGATGTCCAAACCACGAGCAGCAACGTCCGTCGCTACCATTACGCGTACTTTGCCTGTTTTGAACTCTTCCAGAGCACGACGGCGAGCACTTTGCGCACGGTCACCATGACAAACCACCGCTTTAATGCCATCCAGCTTCAGCTCTTTAACTACGTCGTTTGCGGTTTCTTTATAGTTGACGAAAACCAGCACTTGCTTCCAGTTTTTACGACCAATAAGTTCAGAAAGTAGTTCTGTCTTACGCTCCTGGTCTACTGGGTACAATACGTGAGCAATGGTTTGAGCCGTAGTATTCGCTCGTTCTACTTCGATACGCTTTGGCTTACGTAAAATGTCTCTTGCTAGAACGTTCAATTGGCTAGAGGTTGTTGCTGAGAACATCATGATCTGTGGGTCGGTATCCACATCTAACATGATTTTACGAACCGCATTGATAAAGCCCATATCCAAGATTCGGTCTGCTTCATCAAACACAAGAAAATCAATGTTTGCTACTGAAACGTTACCTTGTTCAATGTGCTCTTCTAGGCGTCCTGGCGTTGCAACCAGAATATCCACACCATTTTCTAGTGCTGTCACCTGTGATGACATCTTGCGACCACCAAAAATAGCCGCAACAGAGAGGTTCGTATACTTAGTGTAAGCTTTGATGTTATCAGCGATTTGCTCTGCTAATTCACGAGTCGGAGCCATGATAAGTGCACGTGCTGTCTTACGAGACGCGTTACGACCACTATCAAGCAAACGTTGAATCATTGGCAAAGAAAAGGCTGCGGTTTTACCCGTACCCGTTTGTGCAGTAGCGAAAATATCATGGCCTCGACGAGCCATTGGAATCGCCTTTTGTTGGATTGGCGTTAACTTCTCATAACCGCATTCTGCCAGTGCTTTAACCACTTCTGGCGCAAAACCTTGAGATGAAAATGACATTGAGCGTATTCCTTAAACAAACCACTAGATAGCTTTGAAAATTTAGCCGTGCACTATACCCGAATTCAAGTGATTTATCTCACTTTTTTCAACACCTAATCTGCAAAAAAGGTCACCTTTTTCTTAATGCCACTCGCTTAAGA
>NZ_MDAW01000020.1:0-480 GCF_002875385.1 Vibrio sp. 10N.222.52.B12
GGCAAAGCTGCACCAGAGTGGCTGTTTAAACAATGTGGACGGACGTGGGGTCTTGAACGATACCGTGATGATACATGGCAAGGATTACAAGTTTTTGCTGTAGACGGTGCTCTTTTTCGAACCGCGGATACTCCCGAACTTAGAGAGCACTTTGGCTCGGGTAATACCTCTAGCAACAGACAGACACCGCATCCAGTGCTAAGAGTTGTGACTATAATGAATGTCCGCTCTCATGTCATCGTTGACGCCACCATAAGCCCCTATCGGCGTGGTGAAATCCCGCTTGCTATGCCCTTCATCGACTCTTTGCCAGATAACTCTGTGACGTTACTGGATAAAGGGTTTTACGGTTCAGACTTACTTCTCTCTCTTCAAAATAGCGGTATTAATAGGCATTGGTTGATACCAGCAAGGAAGGGGCTGAAATACACACTTCTAGATGAAGAAGAAAGTAATGACATGCTCATCGAAATGAAAGTC
>NZ_MDAW01000021.1:0-12388 GCF_002875385.1 Vibrio sp. 10N.222.52.B12
AAGATCTTCGACTAATTCTTAACGAATTAACGAATGTCTTCGGAAAATCTTGAATTAGATTTGACGAACCAGTATCAAAAAGGGCATCATTTGATGCCCTTTTTCTGCGCTCAACATTATTTTAGCTGTTTTCTTGTTCAGAATTTGGTTGAGAGTAGAGCAAGATTAGGCAGAGAAGCTTAATCTTAAGAGAGTAGCGCTGATTTTTTCAGCGATATGGAGTTTGCCCTGCAACAGCGGGGTTATTGTCGTCTATATTAAGACTTGTGACAGGTTGGTTTATGAAAGCAAATAATGCTGAAACTCCTGATAGCTCAAACGCAGCAGATACGTTTAAGTGGATTGCCGCTTTCGTATTAGCAGCGGCCGCTGTTGTGGGTAATTACCTGTATGGTGAGATGTCTGTAGTTGTTCGTGCTGCAGGCGTTGTTGTTCTTATTGCAGCTGCCCTAGGCGTTGCAGCGACAACGACTAAAGGTAAAGCAGCGATCAGTTTTGCAAAAGAATCTCGTATGGAAGTTCGTAAGGTTGTTTGGCCTACACGCCAAGAAACCATGCAAACAACACTGATTGTTTTAGCTGTAAGTATTGTAATGGCTCTAGTGCTATGGGGAATTGACGGCATCATGGTTCGTTTAGTTGCTCTAGCAACTGGGGTATAGAGGGTAGTGATTCATGAGTGAAGCTCCAAAAAAACGCTGGTATGTAGTTCAAGCCTTCTCTGGATTTGAAGGTCGTGTAGCTCAATCTCTACGTGAGCATATCAAAATGCACGCAATGGAAGAGCTATTCGGTGAAGTACTAGTTCCTACTGAAGAAGTAGTGGAAATGCGCGCGGGTCAGCGTCGTAAATCTGAACGTAAGTTTTTCCCAGGCTACGTCCTTGTTCAGATGATTATGAACGATGAATCATGGCACCTAGTACGCAGTGTGCCGCGTGTCATGGGCTTCATTGGTGGTACCTCAGACCGTCCAGCACCTATCACAGATAAAGAAGCTGACGCGATTCTTAACCGTCTTGAGAAAGCGAGTGAGTCTCCTCGTCCTCGTACAATGTACGAAGCGGGTGAAGTGGTACGTGTTAACGAAGGTCCATTTGCTGACTTCAATGGTACTGTTGAAGAAGTAGATTACGAGAAGAGCCGCCTGAAAGTGTCTGTATCGATCTTTGGTCGTGCAACACCAGTTGAGCTTGAATTTGGTCAAGTTGAAAAACTTGATTAAAAAAACACCTTTTTAAGGGTTGTCTAAGGCGCGAATTATGACTATAATTTCGCGCCTTTTTACTTCTCATGAAGTAAAGAGTTTTTACGTAAACGGGGAGCTGGTCAGCAGACTAGCGTTAGAACCCAAACTTTAGGAAATATCATGGCTAAGAAAGTTGAAGCTTACATCAAGCTACAAGTTGCTGCTGGCGCTGCGAACCCAAGTCCACCAGTTGGTCCTGCTCTAGGTCAACACGGTGTGAACATCATGGAATTCTGTAAAGCGTTCAACGCAAAAACAGAATCTATTGAGAAAGGTCTACCAACTCCAGTAGTTATCACAGTATACAGCGACCGTTCTTTCACGTTCGTAACTAAGACTCCACCTGCTGCTGTTCTTCTTAAGAAAGCTGCTGGCGTTAAGTCTGGTTCTGGTCGTCCAAACACTGAAAAAGTGGGCACTGTAACTGACGCTCAAATCCAAGAAATCGCAGAAACTAAAGCTGCTGATATGACTGGTGCTGACATCGAAGCGATGAAGCGTTCTATCGCTGGTACTGCTCGTTCAATGGGCCTAGTGGTAGAGGGTTAATAAGATGGCAAAACTAACTAAGCGCATGCGCGTAATCCGCGAAAAAGTTGACGTAACTAAAGAATACGAAATCAACGAAGCTGTTGCTCTTCTTCAAGAACTAGCTACTGCTAAATTCGTTGAGTCTGTAGACGTTGCTGTTAACCTAGGCATCGATGCTCGTAAATCTGACCAGAACGTACGTGGTGCAACTGTACTACCTCACGGTACTGGCCGCGACATCCGCGTAGCAGTGTTCACTCAAGGTGCAAACGCTGAAGCAGCTAAAGAAGCTGGCGCAGACATCGTAGGTATGGAAGATCTAGCTGAGCTAGTGAAGAAAGGCGAAATGAACTTTGACGTAGTTGTTGCTTCTCCAGATGCAATGCGCGTTGTAGGTCAACTAGGTACTATCCTAGGTCCTCGCGGTCTTATGCCAAACCCTAAAGTTGGTACTGTAACTCCTAACGTTGCTGAAGCAGTTAAAAACGCTAAAGCTGGTCAGGTTCGTTACCGTAACGACAAAAACGGCATCATCCACACTACTATCGGTAAAGCAAACTTCTCTGCTGAGCAGATCAAAGAGAACCTAGAGTCACTTCTAGTTGCTCTGAAGAAAGCTAAGCCATCTTCAGCGAAAGGTACTTTCCTGAAGAAAGTAAGCATCTCTACTACGATGGGTGCTGGTGTTGCAGTTGATCAGGCTAGCCTGAACACTCAAGCATAATTTATTTGCTTAGGCGCAAAATTTGTGTATAATTTTGCGCCTAATATTTGTGGTTGGGGCTGAACTTTGGTTCTTTGAACTGTCTCCTAGTTCGAAATGAATTAAGACCCAGTCTCCGTCCAAGACCGTAGGTGTTTGTGTCAAAACAAGCTTAATTATCCTACGTAGATGGTGCCCGAACTGACAGAAAGCTCTATGTAAATAGTTAACTTTCTTCTGGGAAGCACCTAAATAGCTCTCACTGTCGTGATGATAGTGAGTGGTGTAACGACAACCAGGAGTAAATCCAAGATGGCTTTAAACCTTCAAGACAAAAAAGCAATTGTTGCTGAAGTCAACGAAGCTGCCAGTGGTGCACTTTCTGCAGTTGTAGCTGATTCTCGTGGCGTTCAAGTTGGCGCGATGACTTCTCTACGTAAACAAGCTCGCGAAGCTGGCGTTTACATGAGAGTTGTTCGTAACACTCTTGCTCGTCGTGCGGTAGAAGGTACTGAGTACGAGTGTCTAACTGACACTTTCACTGGTCCTACGCTAATCGCATTCTCTAATGAGCACCCAGGTGCTGCAGCGCGTCTTTTCAAAGACTTCGCTAAAGAGAACAAAGATTTCGAGATCAAAGCTGCTGCATTTGAAGGCGCTTTAACTGACGCTGAAGTACTAGCAACACTACCAACTTACGACGAAGCAATCGCACGCCTAATGATGTGCATGAAAGAAGCTTCTGCTGGCAAGCTGGTACGTACTATCGCTGCTATCCGCGATCAAAAAGAAGAAGCAGCGGCTTAAGCCTTGCTTTTTACTGGTTGCAAAATAAACTTATTGTTGACTTAAAAGAGAATTGTTATGTCTATTACTAACGAGCAAATCCTAGACGCAGTTGCAGAAATGTCTGTAATGCAAGTTGTTGAACTAATCGAAGCTATGGAAGAAAAATTCGGTGTAACTGCTGCTGCTGCAGTAGTTGCAGGTGGCGCAGCAGGCGGCGAAGCTGCAGCTGAGCAAACTGAATTTGACGTAATCCTAACTGCAGCTGGCGGCAACAAAGTTGCTGTTATCAAAGCAGTACGTGGCGCAACTGGCCTAGGTCTTAAAGAAGCTAAAGCTCTTGTAGACGGCGCTCCAGCACCTCTAAAAGAAGGCGTTGAGAAAGCTGAAGCTGAAGCTCTTAAAGCTCAGCTAGAAGAAGCAGGCGCTTCTGTTGAAGTTAAGTAATTATTATTTAATTTCATAGCCTAACGGCTAATGGCTGGTGGTTTTTTAACCACCGGCCTTTTTGCGCTGTAGGGCATGAGCGAATTTTCCCGCTGTTTAAGCGTCTCATGTCTATGCAAAAAACATTTCATTCCTACGCAATGAAATGTCACTACAGTAAACAGCTATTTAGTCACTGTCCCTTACCCCCCTTAAGTAACTAGGTGCGGGCGGACGGTTTGGGTCACTTATCAGCGAGCTGAGGAACCCCATGGTTTACTCTTATACCGAGAAAAAGCGCATCCGTAAGGACTTTGGTACTCGTCCACAAGTTTTGGACATTCCATACCTGCTATCGATCCAGCTCGATTCGTTCGACAAATTCATCGAACAGGATCCTGAAGGTCAATACGGTCTTGAAGCTGCTTTCCGTTCTGTATTTCCAATTCAGAGCTACAACGGCAATTCTGAGCTGCAATACGTTAGCTACCGTCTTGGTGAGCCAGTTTTTGACGTTAAAGAATGTCAAATCCGCGGTGTAACTTACTCAAAGCCACTACGCGTAAAACTACGTCTAGTAATCTTTGATAAAGACGCACCAGCAGGTACTGTAAAAGACATTAAAGAACAAGAAGTCTACATGGGCGAAATTCCGCTTATGACAGACAATGGTACCTTCGTAATTAACGGTACCGAGAGGGTTATCGTATCCCAGCTGCACCGAAGCCCAGGCGTGTTCTTCGACAGCGATAAGGGTAAGACCCACTCTTCAGGTAAAGTTCTATATAACGCACGTGTAATTCCTTACCGTGGCTCATGGTTAGACTTTGAGTTCGATCCTAAGGATAACTTATACGTACGTATTGACCGTCGTCGTAAGCTACCAGCTTCGATCATCCTTCGTGCACTTGGTAAAACGTCAGAAGAAATCCTAGATATCTTCTTCGAAAAAGTGAACTTCGAAGTGAAAGACCAAACTCTACTAATGGAGTTGGTTCCTGATCGTCTACGTGGTGAAACTGCGTCATTCGACATCGAAGCGAACGGTAAAACTTACGTTGAGCAAGGTCGCCGCGTAACAGCTCGTCATATCCGCCAACTAGAAAAAGATGGCGTTGATCACATCGAAGTACCAGTTGAGTACATCGTTGGTAAAGTTGCATCGAAAGATTACATCAACGAAGCAACAGGCGAGATCATTGTTAACGCTAACCAGGAAATTAGCCTGGAAGCACTAGCGAACCTATCTCAGGCTGGCCACAAATCACTAGAAACGTTGTTCACCAACGATCTAGACCACGGTCCATTCATGTCAGAAACACTACGTATCGATAGCACTGTTGATCGTATTTCTGCACTGGTAGAAATCTACCGCATGATGCGCCCTGGTGAGCCACCAACAAAAGAAGCTGCAGAAGCACTATTCGAAAGCCTATTCTTCTCTGAAGAGCGTTACGATCTATCGACTGTTGGTCGTATGAAGTTCAACAGCTCTATCGGCCGTGAAGATGCTCAAGAGCAAGGCACACTTGACGAGCTAGACATCGTTGAAGTGATGAAGAAGCTTATCGCGATCCGCAACGGTAAAGGTGAAGTGGACGATATCGACCACCTTGGCAACCGTCGTATCCGTTCTGTAGGCGAAATGGCTGAGAACCAGTTCCGTGTAGGTCTAGTACGTGTTGAGCGTGCAGTTAAAGAGCGTCTAAGCCTAGGCGATCTTGACGCAATCATGCCTCAAGACCTGATCAACGCGAAACCAATCTCTGCAGCTGTTAAAGAATTCTTTGGCTCTTCACAGCTTTCACAGTTCATGGACCAAAACAACCCGCTATCAGAAGTAACGCACAAGCGTCGTATTTCTGCATTGGGTCCTGGCGGTCTAACTCGTGAGCGTGCTGGCTTCGAAGTACGTGACGTACACGTAACTCACTACGGTCGTCTATGTCCTATCGAAACGCCGGAAGGTCCAAACATCGGTCTGATCAACTCTCTATCTGCGTTTGCGCGTTGTAACGAGTACGGTTTCCTAGAGACGCCATACCGTCGCGTTGTAGATGGTGTTGTAACAGACGAAGTAGATTACCTATCTGCAATCGAAGAAGGCCAATTCGTTATCGCACAGGCTAACGCTGCGTTAACTGAAGAAGGCGGTTTTGCAGATGAGCTGATCACAGCTCGTCAAAAAGGTGAATCTGGTCTACACCCTCGTGAGCACGCTCAGTACATGGACGTTGCGACAAACCAGGTTGTATCTATCGCTGCCTCGCTTATCCCGTTCCTAGAACACGATGATGCGAACCGTGCATTGATGGGTGCGAACATGCAACGTCAGGCAGTTCCAACACTGAAAGCTGACAAACCGCTTGTTGGTACTGGTATTGAACGTAACGTAGCAGTTGACTCAGGTGTAACTGCAGTTGCTAAACGTGGTGGTGTAATCCAGTCAGTAGATGCTTCTCGTATCGTTGTTAAAGTGAACGAAGAAGAGCTAGTACCAGGTGAAGCTGGTATCGACATCTACAACCTAACTAAATACACACGTTCTAACCAGAACACATGTATTAACCAGCGCCCATGTGTGATGCCAGGTGAACCTGTATCACGCGGTGACGTTCTTGCTGATGGTCCTTCAACAGACCTTGGTGAACTAGCGCTTGGTCAAAACATGCGTATCGCGTTCATGCCTTGGAACGGTTACAACTTCGAAGACTCGATCTTAGTATCTGAGCGCGTAGTTCAAGAAGACCGTTTCACGACTATCCACATCCAAGAACTTACTTGTGTGGCGCGTGATACTAAGCTTGGTTCTGAAGAGATCACTGCTGATATTCCAAACGTAGGTGAATCTGCTCTGTCTAAACTAGACGAGTCAGGTATCGTTTACATCGGTGCTGAAGTTAAGGGTGGCGACATCCTAGTTGGTAAAGTAACACCTAAAGGTGAAACTCAGCTAACGCCTGAAGAGAAGCTACTACGTGCAATCTTCGGTGAAAAAGCATCTGACGTTAAAGATACTTCACTACGTGTACCTAACTCTGTATCAGGTACGATTATCGACGTTCAAGTCTTCACTCGCGATGGCGTAGAGAAAGACAAGCGTGCGCTTGAAATCGAACAAATGCAGCTTAAAGAAGCGAAGAAAGACCTAACTGAAGAATTCCAGATTCTTGAGGGTGGCCTTCTAAACCGCGTTAAAGCTGTACTGATCGATGGTGGTTACTCTGAAGCGAAACTAGACACAACTGATCGTAAGAAGTGGCTAGAACTAACGCTAGAAGACGATGCACTACAATCACAGCTTGAGCAACTTGCTGAGCAGTGGGACGAGCTAAAAGCTGACTTCGATAAGAAATTCGAAACTAAGCGTCGCAAGATCACTCAAGGTGATGATCTAGCACCTGGCGTACTGAAGATCGTTAAGGTTTACCTAGCGGTTAAACGTCGTATCCAGCCTGGTGATAAGATGGCGGGTCGTCACGGTAACAAGGGTGTAATCTCTAAGATCAACCCTGTTGAAGACATGCCATACGATGAGAAAGGTCAGCCTGTAGACATCGTACTTAACCCACTGGGTGTACCTTCGCGTATGAACATCGGTCAGATCCTAGAAGTACACTTAGGTCTGGCAGCGAAAGGTATCGGTGACAAGATCAACCAGATGGTTAAAGAGCAGCAAGAACTAGCGAAATTCCGCGAGTTCCTACAAAAAGTTTACGACCTAGGCGAAACTCGCCAGAAAGTAGACATTGCTTCTCTATCTGATGACGAAGTTCGTACTCTGATCAAGAACCTACGTGGCGGTCTACCAATCGCGACTCCAGTATTTGACGGTGCACCAGAAGCGTCTATTAAAGCGCTACTGAAACTAGCAGACCTACCAGAATCTGGTCAGCTAAAACTGTTTGATGGTCGCACGGGTGACCAGTTTGAGCGTCCTGTAACGGTAGGTTACATGTACATGCTGAAACTGAACCACCTTGTTGATGACAAGATGCACGCTCGTTCAACTGGTTCGTACAGCCTAGTAACTCAGCAACCACTTGGTGGTAAAGCTCAGTTCGGTGGTCAGCGTTTCGGTGAGATGGAAGTATGGGCACTAGAAGCATACGGTGCTGCTTACACTCTACAAGAAATGCTAACGGTTAAGTCGGATGACGTTAACGGCCGTACTAAGATGTACAAAAACATCGTAGACGGTAACCACAGCATGGAACCTGGTATGCCAGAATCGTTCAACGTACTGTTGAAAGAGATTCGCTCGCTAGGTATCAACATCGAGCTAGAAGACGAAGAGTAATCTCTTTTCTCTTGACCAAGGTTGAGAGAACCAAAAAGCGATTATTTGGTAGAAGGTGCTCACTTTAGCGAGTGAGCTCCTTTTAACTCCTTACAGGAGCTGATTGTGAAAGACTTATTAAACTTTCTAAAAGCACAGCATAAGACCGAAGAATTTGATGCTATCAAAATCGGTCTATCTTCTCCGGACATGATCCGTTCATGGTCTTTCGGTGAAGTTAAAAAACCTGAAACGATCAACTATCGTACGTTCAAACCTGAACGCGATGGTCTGTTCTGTGCGCGTATCTTTGGTCCAGTTAAAGACTACGAATGTCTTTGTGGTAAGTACAAGCGCCTGAAGCACCGTGGTGTTATCTGTGAGAAGTGTGGTGTAGAAGTTACACAAACTAAAGTTCGTCGTGACCGTATGGGCCACATCGAGCTAGCATCACCAGTAGCTCACATCTGGTTCCTAAAATCGCTACCGTCTCGTATCGGTCTACTAATGGATATCCCACTACGTGATATCGAGCGTGTTCTTTACTTCGAAATGTACGTAGTAACTGAACCAGGTATGACTGATCTAGAAAAATCTCAGATGCTTACTGAAGAAGAGTATCTGGATCGTCTAGAAGAGTGGGGTGATGAGTTCACTGCTAAGATGGGTGCAGAAGCTATCAAGGACCTACTAGGTTCTATGGATATGCACGCTGAAGCTGAACAAATGCGCGAAGAGCTAGAAACAACTAACTCTGAAACTAAGCGTAAGAAAGTCACTAAGCGTCTGAAACTGGTAGAAGCGTTTATTCAATCTGGCAACAACCCAGAGTGGATGATCCTGACTGTACTTCCAGTTCTTCCGCCAGATCTACGTCCTCTAGTACCACTAGATGGCGGTCGTTTTGCGACTTCAGATCTGAACGACCTATACCGTCGTGTGATCAACCGTAACAACCGTTTGAAGCGTCTTCTAGAGCTAGCTGCTCCGGACATCATCGTACGTAACGAAAAACGTATGCTGCAAGAGTCTGTTGATGCGCTACTAGATAACGGTCGTCGTGGTCGTGCGATCACAGGTTCTAACAAGCGTCCTCTGAAATCTCTTGCTGATATGATCAAGGGTAAGCAAGGTCGTTTCCGTCAGAACCTTCTAGGTAAACGTGTAGACTACTCTGGCCGTTCTGTAATCACAGTAGGTCCATACCTTCGTCTACACCAGTGTGGTCTTCCTAAGAAGATGGCACTTGAGCTATTCAAACCATTCATCTACAGCAAGCTAGAGACTCGTGGTCTTGCGACTACAATCAAAGCTGCTAAGAAAATGGTAGAGCGTGAAGAAGCAGTCGTTTGGGATATCCTAGACGAAGTAATCCGTGAACACCCAGTACTGTTGAACCGTGCACCTACACTTCACCGTCTAGGTATCCAGGCGTTCGAACCAGTACTAATCGAAGGTAAAGCGATTCAGCTACACCCACTAGTGTGTGCGGCATACAACGCGGACTTCGATGGTGACCAAATGGCGGTTCACGTGCCTCTAACTCTAGAAGCACAGCTTGAAGCTCGTACTCTGATGATGTCGACAAACAACATTCTGTCGCCAGCGTCAGGTGATCCGATCATCGTACCTTCTCAGGACGTTGTATTGGGTCTTTACTACATGACTCGTGACAAGATCAACGTGAAAGGTGAAGGCATGTACCTTTCTGGCCCTGCAGAGGCTGAGAAAGCATACCGCACTAAGACCGCTGAGCTACACGCACGCGTTAAAGTACGTATTACAGAAACAGTTGTAGACGAAGATGGCAACAGCACTACTGAGACTAAGATGGTTGATACAACTATCGGTCGTGCAATGCTATGGCAAATCGTGCCATCGGGCCTACCGTACAGCATCGTTAACCAAAAGCTAGGTAAGAAACAGATCTCTAACCTACTTAACGAGGCATACCGTAAGCTTGGTCTTAAAGATACAGTAATCTTTGCTGACCAAATCATGTACACCGGTTTCGCATACGCGGCACTATCTGGTGTATCTGTTGGTATCGACGACATGGTTGTACCGCCAGCTAAGTACACTGAAATCGCAGAAGCGGAAGAAGAAGTACGTGAAATCCAGGAACAGTACCAATCTGGTCTTGTTACTGCGGGCGAGCGCTACAACAAAGTGATTGATATCTGGGCATCGACCAACGATCGCGTAGCAAAAGCGATGATGGCAAACCTTTCATCTGAAACGGTAGTTAACCGTGACGGTGAAGAAGAGCAACAAGAATCGTTTAACAGCATCTACATGATGGCTGACTCGGGTGCTCGTGGTTCTGCAGCTCAGATTCGTCAGCTAGCGGGTATGCGTGGTCTGATGGCGCGTCCAGATGGTTCAATCATCGAAACGCCGATCACAGCGAACTTTAAAGAAGGTCTAAACGTACTTCAGTACTTTATCTCAACGCACGGTGCTCGTAAGGGTCTTGCGGATACGGCACTGAAAACAGCGAACTCGGGTTACCTAACTCGTCGTCTAGTAGACGTTGCTCAAGACGTTGTTGTAACTGAACATGACTGTGGCACTCACGAGGGTGTTGACATGATGCCTCACATCGAGGGTGGTGATGTTAAGGTTGCACTAACTGAGCTAGCGCTAGGTCGTGTAGTAGCTGAAGACGTTCTTAAGCCAGGCACAGAAGATGTTCTGATCCCACGTAACACTCTAATTGATGAGAAGTGGTGTCAGATCATGGAAGAGAACTCTGTAGACAGCATGCGCGTACGCTCTGTTGTTACATGTGACTCTGACTTCGGTTGTTGTGCACAGTGTTACGGTCGTGACCTAGCACGTGGTCACCTAGTGAACCAAGGTGAAGCAGTAGGCGTTATCGCTGCTCAGTCTATCGGTGAACCGGGTACACAGCTTACGATGCGTACGTTCCACATCGGTGGTGCGGCATCTACTGCAGCAGCAGAGAACAGCATCCAAGCGAAGACAACTGGTACAGTTAAACTGCACAACGCTAAGTTCGTAATCAACAAAGATAAGAAGCTAGTAATCACGTCTCGTGCATCTGAGCTAACTATCATTGATGAATTCGGTCGTACTAAAGAGAAGCACAAACTTCCTTACGGTTCGATGCTAAGCAAAGGCGACAACGATGCAGTAGCAGCTGGTGACGTTGTTGCTAACTGGGAAGCGCACACCATGCCAATCATCACTGAAGTGGCAGGTCGCATCCAGTTCGTAGACATGATCGACGGTGTTACAGTTTCTCGTCAAACAGATGACCTAACAGGTCTATCTTCAAGCGAAGTCACTGACCCAGCAGCTCGCCCAGCAGCAGGTAAAGATATGCGTCCAGCTATCAAACTTGTTGATGAGCAAGGTAACGACGTAATGATCCCTGGTACTGAAATGCCAGCTCACTACTTCCTACCTGGTAAAGCGATTGTAAACATCGAAGACGGCGCAGAAGTAGGTGTGGGTGATACACTTTCACGTATCCCTCAAAAATCTGGCGGTAACAAAGATATCACCGGTGGTCTACCACGCGTAGCTGACCTATTCGAAGCTCGTAAGCCTAAAGAGCCTGCGATTCTTGCTGAGCACACAGGTACTGTGAGCTTCGGTAAAGAGACGAAGGGTAAACGTCGTCTAGTAATCACTCGTGACGGCGGTGACGCTTACGAAGAGATGATTCCTAAGCATCGTCAGTTGAACGTATTTGAAGGTGAGCGTGTTGAACGTGGTGACGTGATCGCAGATGGTCCAGAGTCTCCACATGACATTCTACGTCTACGTGGCGTACACGCTGTAACTCAGTACATCGCTAACGAAGTACAAGAAGTTTATCGTCTACAAGGCGTTAAGATTAACGATAAGCACATCGAGACTATCGTTCGTCAAATGCTACGTAAGTGTACAATTACTCACGCAGGTGACTCTGAGTTCCTACCTGGCGAGCAAGTTGAATACTCACAAGTTAAGATTTCTAACCGTAACCTAGAAGCTGAAGGCAAAGAGCCAGCACGTTTCGAGCGTGAGCTACTAGGTATCACTAAGGCATCTCTAGCGACTGAGTCATTCATCTCTGCGGCATCGTTCCAGGAGACAACTCGCGTACTAACAGAAGCTGCGGTTTCTGGTAAGCGTGATGACCTACGTGGTCTGAAAGAGAACGTAATTGTTGGTCGTCTGATCCCAGCTGGTACTGGTTTCGCATACCACCAAGATCGTCAAGCTAAACGTGCTGAAGCGCAAGAAGGTCCATCTGCTGAACAAGCAACAGATAACCTAGCGGCACTTCTAAACGCTGGCTTCTCTTCTGACGAGTAATCGTTAAGAGCTTAAAAGAAAAGGCACCTTCGGGTGCCTTTTTTGTTTGAAGTGTACCGTCCTAAATAACCTGAACTCGGGATAAA
>NZ_MDAW01000022.1:0-48186 GCF_002875385.1 Vibrio sp. 10N.222.52.B12
AACTTATCTCAGGACGGGACAAAGCTTGTAAAGAAAAGGGCTGAATCATCAGCCCCTTTTTAAGATTCAATCGTTATTTACGACGCCACGTTGTGCCTTCCGGCCCGTCTTCTAGAACGATACCCATTTCAGTCAGCTTGTCACGAGCCATATCTGCGTTAGCCCAGTCTTTCGCTGCACGAGAATCGTTACGTAGCTTAATTAGTGCTTCGATTTCAGCCACTTCATCGCCGTCACCTGCATCACCTTTTAGGAACGCTTCTGGATCTTGGTGAAGAATACCGATCACGTCAGCCAGTTCACGCATTAGCGCACCTAGCTCGCTCGCTTTCTCTAGATTTTCTGTCTTCAGACGGTTTACTTCACGCGCCATGTCAAACAGTACCGAGTAAGCTTCTGGCGTGTTGAAGTCATCGTTCATCGCTGCTGTATAGCGAGTTACGTACTCTTCACCACCGGCTGGCGCAGCATTTAGATCCAGACCACGTAGAGATGTGTATAGACGCTCAAGAGACGCGCGTGCTTGGTTTAGGTTATCTTCGCTGTAGTTTAGCTGGCTACGGTAGTGACCAGACATTAGGAAGTAACGAACTGTCTCAGCATCGTAATGACCTAGAACGTCACGAATAGTAAAGAAGTTACCTAGAGACTTAGACATCTTCTCACGATCTACCATTACCATGCCGCTGTGCATCCATGTGTTCACGTATTGCGTGTCATGAGCGCAGCATGATTGCGCGATTTCGTTCTCGTGGTGTGGGAACTGAAGGTCAGAACCGCCGCCATGAATATCGAAATGGTTGCCTAGGATTGACGAGTTCATCGCAGAACATTCGATGTGCCAACCTGGACGACCCGCGCCCCATGGCGATTCCCATGTTGGTTCACCCGGTTTAGACATCTTCCAAAGTACGAAGTCTAACGGGCTGCGTTTTGCAGTTTCGATATCAACACGAGCACCAGCTTGAAGCTGATCAAGGTCTTGCTTAGACAGCTTGCCGTATTCGTTGAACTTACCTACTTCAAACATTACGTCGCCATTGTCTGCAACGTAAGCAAAACCACGCTCGATTAGTTTTTCAACCAGCTCGATGATTTCTGCGATAAATTCAGTTGCACGAGGCTCAACGTCCGGACGCTTCATGTTTAGTGCATCAAAGTCCGCATGCATTTCGCCGATTAGACGTTCAGTCAGAGAATCACAAGACTCACCATTTTCTGCCGCACGCTTGATGATTTTGTCATCAATATCAGTGATATTACGTACAAATGTTAGATCGTAACCTAGGTAACGAAGGTAGCGAGAAACAACATCAAAAGAAACAAACGTACGACCGTGACCAATGTGACAGAGATCGTAAATGGTAACTCCACAGACATACATGCCAACTTTGCCGGCTGTAATTGGTTTGAATTCCTCTTTCTGTCTTGTCAGTGTGTTATATATCTTTAACATGATCTCTATCTATGCTTGTGAATGAATTACGAGAACAAGGAGTATATCAACTCCGACCTTATTAGGTAATAGCAATTAACCGATAAAACGATAATCGGCTAAACTTCAAGCACAAAGCGTATATTTTGATGATCCTGAGTTTTCCATGCGTATTAACTTAGGCTAGAATCCCTCTTTGAATACAACACAGTAAAGGAAAATAGCATGATCACCCTTCACACTAATTTTGGTGACATCAAGATTCAACTAAACGAAGAGAAAGCGCCAGAAACAAGCGCAAACTTCCTTCAGTACTGCCGCGACGGTTTCTACGACAACACACTTTTCCACCGTGTTATTGATGGCTTCATGATCCAAGGTGGCGGTATGGAGTCTGGTCTACGTGAAAAAGCGTCACGTGCACCTATCAAGAACGAAGCAAACAACGGTCTTAGCAACAAAGTGGGTACACTTGCTATGGCACGTACTATGGAGCCGCATTCAGCAAGCTCTCAGTTCTTCATCAACGTAAACAACAACACGTTCCTAGACTTCCGTAGCGAAAGCCTAGATGGTTGGGGTTACTGTGTATTCGGTGAAGTAATCGAAGGCATGGACATCGTAAACAAGATCAAAGGCGTTAGCACTGGTTCTTACGGCATGCACCAAGACGTACCTCTAGAAGACGTAACGATCACTGGTACAACAATCGAAGAGTAATTCATACGAATTACCAAAGAGATAAGTTAGTGGGGAGGCATCGCCTCCCCTTATTTCTATGACGACATTATTTATATCTGATCTTCACCTCGCCCCTTCCCGTCCGGACATTACCGAATGCTTCGAGACTTTTATGCGAACAGAAGCCATCAAGGCTGAAGCCCTGTACGTACTTGGTGACTTATTCGAATTCTGGGTTGGCGATGATGATAACACCCCTTTTGCAGACCAAATCCGTGCGGAATTTAAAACACTAACGGATATGGGCGTCCCTGTTTATTTTATCCAAGGTAACCGAGACTTCTTATTGGGCAAACGCTTTTGTAAGGAAACGGGCATCACATTACTCGACGACGTGTGCACAATTGATCTTTACGGCCAAAAAGCCGTCATTTTGCACGGGGACACCCTTTGCATTGACGACATCAAATACCAAGAGTTTCGCAAGACGGTTCACAAACCTTGGTTACAATGGCTTTTTAATCGTATTCCATGGTTTGTTAAAAAAAGAATTGTCTCTAAAGTTCAATCGGATATTCGCGATGACAAAAAGACTAAGTCTCTCGATATCATGGATGTGAACCAAGGTGAAGTTGAACACGTGCTGTCTCAGAATTGCGTCAACCTGATGATTCATGGACATACTCATCGCCCAAATACACATTTTTTCGAGCTAAATGGTGTTAAAACCACTCGCATTGTCTTAGGTGATTGGTATACCCAAGGCTCAGTTTTACAAGTAAATTCTGGTGGTTTTGACCTTCAAACACGGCAGTTTCACACAGAAATGAAGTAAAGCCTGCCAAGCATGTAAAAGATTGACGCTCAAAGCATAGAAATTTTGCAGAAAATCGCTATCATCGTAATACTAAGTTAAACAGAACATAATACCGCATTGAAGTATTCATACGTAGCTCGCCAACCGATTCTGGATAGAGAAAAACGTACCATTGGGTACGAGCTTCTCTTTCGTGACGGTCCGAAAAATACCTTCCCAGAAGTAGAACCTGAGCTGGCTACTAGTCGACTTCTATCTGATCATTTCCTATCAACGCACTACAGCACGCTGGGCGATAAACTTGGCTTTGTTAACTTTCCCTACCAAAGCTTAGTTAACCTTGTACCAACTTTATTCCCAAATGAATCCTTAGTGGTTGAAGTTCTCGAAGACTGTGAACCGACGGATGAGTTGTTGAATGCCATTAAACACCTTCATGCTTCTGGCTATCGCGTAGCGTTAGATGACTTTGTTCCAACCAAAGCTTGGAAACGCTTCTTACCTTACGTCGCTATCATCAAATTCGACATTCGCTTAGTGCCGATAGACAAGGCCGCCATTTATATTCAAGCCCTGTCTCATTTTGATATTGATTTCTTGGCCGAGAAAGTTGAAACCTATGAAGAATTCGAACAAGCGATGGACGCGGGTTTTAACTATTTTCAAGGGTACTTTTTTAGCAAACCAGAAATGATTCAGAAGAAACGCCTCAATCCAGCGTTTCTAACGGTGATTCAGTTGTGTAAAGAAATTGCCGACAAGCCGATTAACTTTAACGAAGTCGAGCGTTTATTCTCTATCGACGTCACGCTGTCGTACAAGCTTCTGACTTATGTCAATTCTGGCTACACGCTCACCACTAAGATCAAATCTTTCCGTCAAGCATTGGTTTATCTAGGCGAAGAACGTTTAAGACGCTTTATTTCTCTTGTTGCAATTGCTTCGGTACATGAAGACAAGCCTGACTCTCTATACTCATTAGCGATTCAACGCGCACGTATGTGTGAGATTTTGTTGAGCCAAATGAAAACCAAATATGACCCAGGTCAGGCATTTCTTACTGGGATGTTTTCACTGTTAGGCTCTCTCCTCGACCAACCTCTTGAAGATGTCATCAGTGATATACCTGTCGATGAAGAAATTAAACATGCCTTAACTGGGCACAAAGGTGTTTTGGGTTACCTTCTCTCAATGATCATCGCTTACGAGAAAGCAGATTGGGAAATGACAGAGAAATACTGTACCGCCCTAAAACTCACTGAGCCACAATTAGCCAAAGCGTTTAGCCAATCCACGGCTTGGGCTCAAGAACTGCTGTCTCAAACGCCCTAAACGGCTATAATGCCCCAAAGAATACCTGCAACCTCACTTATGTGAGGTTGTTTGTTTTTACCGCTTAATTAATCGAGATTTCATTTTATGGCTTCTTCTTGTCCTTGCGGCTCTAACCGCACCTACCAACAGTGTTGTGAAATTGCCCACAATAACCATGCTGACGTCACCACTCCAGAGCAGTTAATGCGCTCTCGTTACAGTGCGCATGTGTTAGGTCTAGTGGATTACGTGGTGAACACCTACCACCCAAGCTGTAATGCAGAAGAGCAACGTGAAGGCATTGCCCAATCCATCGAAAGCGATTGGTGCAAGCTTGAGGTAGTAAAAGCCGAAGCGAGTAGCAACGAGAATGAAGGTTTTGTTGAATTCAACGCTTACTTTGACGAAGACGGCAAACGCTACTGCATGACCGAGCGTTCTCGTTTCGTGAAAGAAGATGGGCTTTGGTACTACATTGACGGCACATTTCCAGAAGACGAGAAAGAGCCTGAACAAGATCCTCGCTTAAGCCAACCGGTAAGCAGCCTAAAGGTCGGTCGTAACGATCCGTGTATCTGTGGAAGCGGTAAGAAATTTAAGAAGTGTTGTGGGTAATCGCACCCACGCCTAGCTTATTAAGCCTGCTTTAATGAGATTCCTGATCTCGCCTAGGCTCGTCGGAATGACGTAAAGTGTTCTTCGATTTGAAATAAGTAACGCAGTCTCAAGTACCATTACAAAGTATATCGTCATTCTCAACAGCGAAGCACGAGCATGACTCAGAACCTAATCACCGTGGGTTCTGCTGTCAGGTTTCCCCATCGAATCAAGAATATTAGATTAAAAAAGCCCCTAGACTCTTGAGCCATAGGGGCTTTCATTTATTTATAACAGGCTTATTTATGACGCTCTTTCAGTTTATTCACTACGTCATTCATCGATAAGCCTTGGTCTTGAAGCAATACCATTAAGTGGTAAATCAAGTCTGCCGATTCACACACTAACTCCGCCTTATCGCCCGACGTCGCCGCAAGCGCGACTTCAACGCCTTCTTCGCCCACTTTTTGCGAAATACGCTTGGTGCCACGGGCATAAAGACTGGCAGTATAAGAGGAATCTGGGTCGGCACTCTTGCGGGCAGCCAATAGCTGCTCAAGTTGATGAAGCCACACCATTTGTGACTCCTCTTGAGGGTCCACATCCCAGCAAGTTGTGTTACCCAAGTGACACGTAGGACCAATGGGATTCACTTTCACCAGTAGCGTATCGTTGTCACAATCGAGCTGAATGTTCACCAATTGCAATACGTTGCCAGAGGTTTCACCTTTCGTCCAAAGACGTTGCTTGGTACGAGAGAAAAACGTCACTTGACCCGTTTCGCCCGTTCTTGCCAACGCATCTTGGTTCATGTAACCCATCATCAGCACTTGGCTTGATTGGAAATCTTGTACGATGGCAGGTACCAGACCATCCACCTTTTCCCAGTTGATTCGCTCAGCTAGCGAACTTACTTCGGCGGCTTTCACACTCATAGTCGTACCTCAATGCCTTGTTGTTTCAAATACTGCTTTAGTTCACCAATATTGATGACTTGCTTGTGGAATACCGATGCGGCAAGCGCACCATCCACATTTGCTTTTTGGTAGGCTTCTGCGAAATGCTCCATGGCACCTGCACCGCCCGATGCAATCAATGGTACGTTACACACTTCACGCACCATATTAAGTTGTTCAATATCGTAGCCGTTACGCACGCCGTCTTGGTTCATCATGTTCAATACGATTTCACCAGCGCCACGCTTTTGTACTTCTTGCACCCAATCACGTGTTTCCCATTGAGTTGCTTTGGTGCGTTCTTCATCACCAGTAAACTGGTAAACCTGATACTTGCCCGTCTCTTTGTCGTAGTATGAATCGATGCCAACAACGATACATTGAACGCCAAATTTATCAGCTAGGTCAGTAATCAGCTGTGGATTTGCCAATGCAGGTGAGTTGATAGACACCTTGTCTGCACCAAACTCAAGAATGCGCGCTGCATCTTCCGCTGATTTAATACCACCAGCCACACAGAAAGGAATATCAATCACTTCAGCAACGCGAGCGACCCAACTTTTATCGACGACACGACCATCACTTGAAGCGGTAATATCGTAGAACACAAGCTCATCGGCGCCCTCTTCCGCATAACGCTGTGCCAGAGGAACGATGTCGCCAATGATTTCGTGGTTACGGAACTGAACGCCCTTTACCACTTGTCCATCACGAACATCAAGACATGGAATTATTCGCTTTGCCAGCATGCAAACGCCTCCTCTGCTGTGAACTTACCATCTAACAGCGCACGACCAACAATCACGCCAGCCACACCGCTGCCTTGTAGCGCTTCGATATCCGCTAATGAGCCAATGCCACCTGAAGATTGAAACTGCACTTGTGGGTACTGTTTGCATAGGTCGACGTAAAGCTCTACGTTTGAGCCTTCTAGCGTACCGTCACGAGAAATGTCCGTGCAAAGCACGTGTTGTAGACCTACCGTTAAGTAATCGTTGATCAGAGCTTCGATGGTCACCCCTGAATCTTCTTGCCAACCAGAAATCGCTACTCTACGTGTGCCGTCTTGGTCGATGTTGATGTCTAACGCGAGAACGATTTTCTCTGCGCCATACTTTTCCATCCAACCTTTCACAAGCTCTGGCTGTTTTACTGCTGTTGAGCCAACGACAACACGCTGCGCACCGGCTTCTAACAGATCAATCACGTCTTGCTCTGTACGCACACCACCACCGATTTGGATGTTCGCTGGTGTGCTTGCTAGTAGCTTTGCAATCAAATCAAGTTGGCGTGCTGTCGTGTCTTTCGCGCCAGTTAAATCCACCAAGTGCAGCCAGTTAGCGCCCGCTTGGTGGTACACGTTGAACTGCTCTGCTGGGTCGACTTTGTACTCGGTTACTTGGCCGTAATCACCTTGATAAAGGCGAACCACCTGTCCTTCAATTAAATCAAGAGCTGGAATAATCACACTAAATCCCTTTTATAATTCTAAGAAGTTTTGAATAAGCTTCGCGCCCGCTTTTGAAGAACGCTCAGGGTGGAATTGTACGCCGTAGTAGTTCCCGCTTTGTACTGCTGCTGTGAACGGGTTACCGTATTCACATTGAGCAATCGTGTAATCCCCAACAGGCATTGCAAAGCTGTGCACGAAGTAGAAATACTCTCCTTCTTCAATACCTTTGAAAAGTGGATTACCTGCTTTTGCAGACACTGTATTCCAACCCATATGCGGCAGTGGCAAATCGCCAGTTTGTAGTAGCTTCACTTCGCCATCACAAAGTCCAAGACACTCAACTAACTCGTCGGCTTTCTGGCCTTTCTCTTGAGACACTTTGCCCAACAGTTGCATGCCTAGACAGATACCTAACAGCGGCTTTTCTACCTGTTTTACTAAGCTGATAAGATCGCGCTCTTCTAGGTTCTTCATCGCTTCGTTGGCAGTTCCCACGCCCGGTAGGAATAGCTTGTCTGCCGACAATACAACTTGCGGATCTTTTGAAATTGTTACGTCATAGCCTAGGCGTTCAATAGCAAACTTCACCGAAGAGACGTTGGCACAGCCAGTATCGATAATGACAACTTTCTGTTCTGTCACTGTTTTTCTCCTTGCTAACGTTAGCCTTAAAGCACGCCTTTACTACTTGGTAGCTCAGTGCCTTCTACTTTGATTGCTTGGCGCAAAGTACGACCAAACGCTTTAAACAAGCTTTCAATGATGTGGTGATCATTGTTGCCCGCAGAAGACAGGTGCAGCGTACACGCTAATGTGTCAGTCAGAGAGCGGAAGAAGTGAACCACCATCTCTGTTGAAAGATCACCTACTTGCTCACGGCTAAACTGCGCGTCGAACTTAAGGTAAGGACGACCAGATAGGTCTAGTGCACATTGTGCTAAACACTCATCCATTGGAAGACTAAAGCCAAAGCGACCAATACCACGTTTGTCACCCAGAGCTTCTTTCAACGCTTGACCCAACGCAAGAGCGGTATCTTCTACTGTGTGGTGATCATCAATGTGCAGGTCACCTTCCACTTTGCACACCATTTGGAATCCACCGTGCGTCGCGATTTGATCCAGCATGTGGTCAAAGAAGCCAAGACCTGTAGAAATATCGTTACCGCCTTGCTCATCAAGATTAACGAATACTTTGATGTCTGTTTCTTTTGTGGTGCGAACCACTTCAGCAACGCGAGCCTTCACTGTGAGATCTTTGAGGATCTGTTTCCAACCCATGGTTTCTGGGTTGTATTGAATGCCACGAATTGCCATGTTTTCTGCAAGTTGAAGATCGGTTTGACGATCGCCAATCACAACGGAGTTTTGGAAATCAACTTTGCCACCTTGAAGGTACTCTTTGACCAAGCCTAATTTAGGCTTACGGCAAGAGCAGTTATCTTCATCGAAGTGAGGACAAATCAGCACGTCATCAAACTTCACACCCTGAGATTCAAAAATGTCCATCATCATGTTGTGTGGTGCATCAAAATCTTCTTGTGGGTAGCTGTCAGTACCCAAACCATCTTGGTTCGTGACCATCACTAAACGGTATCCAGCGTCCTGCAACGACAACAGGCTTGGGATAACAAATGGCTCTAGCTTTAGTTTGTCTAAACGGTCTACTTGAAAATCAATCGGCGGCTCAACAATTAAGGTACCATCACGATCAATAAAAAGGATTTTTTGTTGTTTGCTCACTCGAGAACTTCCTTATTGCTATTCTTTTGGCGCTCCCGCTATTGAGCGAGAGCGATTAATTTTATCTCTACTTATGCGTAGTAGTTTCTAATAAATCCAAGCGTTTTTTCGCACTCGTCGCGGTTACCCACGCTGATACGCACACAGTCTTCGATTGGCGAGTTACGCAGGATAATCCCCGTATCCCAAGCTGCTTTGAAAACATCATCGCCATCTGGGAATTTCACCAATAGGTAGTTCCCCCACCCTTCAAACACTTCCAAACCCGGAATCATTGAAAGGCCAACTTGCAAGTAAGCACGGTTCGCGTTCAAATCGAGCACTTGGAACTTCGCTCGCGCTAAACCAGCTTCTGAAAGCGCCTGAGTCGCAATTTCTGCCACTGGTACTGGTACTGGATACGGTGCGATAACTTTAAGAAGTACATTAATCAGCTCTTCGTTAGCAAGCGTAAATCCACAACGCAGACCAGCAAGCGCGAAAGCTTTCGACAGAGTACGCAAAATCGCAAGGTTCGGGTATTGCGCCAGTAAGTCTACCGTTGACGCTTCTGGACAAAAATCGATGTACGCTTCGTCCATCACCACGATTGCACGGTCTTTTGTCATTTCTAGTAGAGAGACGATGTCTTCACGCTTGACCAAGTTACCTGTTGGGTTGTTTGGTGAACATACGAAAACCAATTTGACGTTATCCAGATTGGCTTCGATGCCTGCAAGGTCTAGTTGCCAATCTGACGTTAGCGGCACGGTTTTACGCTCGACACCAATGGTTTCTGCGCTGATGGCGTACATACCGTAAGTCGGTGGACAGTATAAAATCGCATCTTCACCCGGCTCACAGAATGCACGAATCAGTAATTCAATACCTTCATCTGCACCACGAGAAGTCAGCGTTTGTTCTGGTTTTACACCCGCATAGGCTGCGTAAGCAGAAATCAGTTCTTTAGGCTGACATTCGCTGTAACGATTAAGGCGAGCGAAGTCTGTTTTGTATTCATTGTTAAATGGCGATTCGTTGGCGTTCAGCCATACGTCACCTGTACCACCAATTCGACGAGCCGACATATAAGGGGTAAGTTGTTGGACTTGTTTGCGCGCTAGCTTTTCCATCTCAATATCCTCTTACTTAGCTGCCAGTTTTTCTGTGCGGGTTAGTTTCTCAGTACGGATTGTTACTGCACGTTTGTGCGCATCCAGACCTTCTGCTTCCGCCATCGTTACCACTGTTGGCGCAAGGTTCTTTAGACCATCAGCAGACAGTTCTTGAACCGTCATGCGCTTGGAGAAATCAGCCAAACCTAAGCTTGAATACGTGCGTGTGTAGCCGTAAGTAGGAAGAACGTGGTTGGTGCCCGATGCGTAATCACCTGCTGATTCAGGCGACCAATCACCTAGGAAGATAGAACCTGCGTTATCTAATAGAGGTAGAAGCTCACGAGGGTTCTTAGTCTGAACAATTAAGTGCTCAGGACCGTAGTAATTTGAAATCGAAATAGATTGAGTGAGAGACTCAGCAATAATAATCAAGCTTGACGCCAATGCTTGCTCGGCGATCTCCGCACGAGATAGCTCTTTAAGCTGACGTTGAACCGCATCCGTCACTTGATCCGCAATAACAGGAGAAGGCGTCACAAGTACCACTTGAGAATCAGGACCGTGCTCTGCTTGGCTCAAAAGATCCGCAGCGATAAAGTCTGCATCTGCGGTTTCATCAGCAATCACAAGCACTTCAGATGGACCTGCAGGCATATCAATCGCAGCACCGCGGAAATCATTGCTAACCTGACGTTTTGCTTCCGTCACATAAGCGTTACCTGGACCAAAGATCTTATCAACTTTAGATACAGTCTCTGTGCCATAAGCCATTGCAGCGACGGCTTGGCCACCACCAACGTTGTACACTTCATCAATGCCGCACAGTTTAGCTACGTACAGAATCTCGTCAGCGATTGGCGGTGGAGAGCAAAGCACCACTTTACGACAACCTGCAATTTTTGCAGGAACACCGAGCATTAGAACAGTCGAAGGCAATGGCGCACTACCGCCAGGAATGTACAAACCCACTTTTTGAATTGGGCGCGTTACCTGCTCACAAAGGACACCCGGCTGAGTTTCTACTTTAATTGGTTGTGGCTTTTGTGCTTTATGAAACTTCGAGATGTTTGCATAAGCTTGCTCAAGCGCGCCTTTCATCTTTTCAGAAAGGCGAGCAGACGCCTCATCGATTTCTTGAGCTAATACACGAATGGATTCCGGCTTCACACGGTCAAACTTCTCAGTCAGCTCCAATAATGCAGCATCACCCTCTTTACGAACTTTTGCGATTACTTCAGAAACCGCAGCAGTGATGTTTGCGCCTTCTGCGATTGCCGGACGTTCTAGAATCGAGTCTTGTTGAGTTTCACTCAGCGATTGCCATACAACTGTTCTCATTGCGATTACTCCATCATTTTTTCAATTGGTAGTACCAGAATTGAGCTCGCACCCAGTTCCTTTAGCTGTTCCATGGTTTCCCAGAACAGGTTTTCAGTACTTACCAAATGAACCGCAACTTTTTGCTTGTCAGCAGATAGAGGCAATACCGTTGGGTCTTCTGCACCCGGTAATAGAGACTTAATTTGCTCAAGCTTCTCAGCAGGCGCATGTAGCATGATGTATTTTGACTCTTTTGCTTGCTGCACGCCTTGCATACGAGTCAATAGCTTATCGATAAGCGCAACTTTATCGGCGTCAAACTCACCTTTGCGTTGAATTAACGTTGCCTTCGACTTAAAGATAACTTCGGCTTCTTTTAGACCATTGGCTTCTAGCGTAGCGCCAGTAGAAACCAAGTCAGCGATAGCATCTGCTAGACCAGCTCGAGGCGCAACTTCTACAGAGCCTGTCAGCATACAAGTTGAGAACGGTACACCCGCTTCATCCATGTAAGCTTTTAGCAGTTGCGGGTACGTGGTTGCGATGCGTTTGCCTGCTAGATCTTGAGGACCGTTATATTCTTCGTCTTTGTCGATGGCGATAGACAAACGGCAGCCGCCAAAATCAAGACGACGAAGCTGAACAAAGTCATAAGGTTCGCCCAAAGCTTTACGGTCTAAACGAACTTCTTCTAATTCATTCTCACCAATAAAACCTAGGTCAACAACACCATCCATAATTAAACCTGGGATGTCATCATCGCGAACTAATAACAAATCAATGGGCATATTTTCAGAATGAACGACCAGACGCTCACCCATTACATTGAATTTCACACCACACTTTTTCAATAGAGCTTGGCTCTCTTTACTTAGGCGGCCTTTTTTCTGAATTGCGATTCTTAAGCGTTGTGTTTGCATTGCTTTATCCCTGTGCCAGATTCGATAATCTAAATATTTTATAAACCAGTAAAACTAAAAAACCCTCGAGAGATTTTGGTCTCCCGAGGGTTTGAAATCTGTTTACACTTTGATTTTCACCTCCGGGAGTATCCTGTCTCCCGGGTATGCGCGCATCTCCCGAAAGACTAAATTGGGTGATGATGGTGATGAATGTTCATTACAAAATTGCGCATACTTATTTCAAGGCTCGTCTTAGTTGCTTTGTTAGTAACCACACTAACCAAGCTGATTCTTTTTTTCAACCCTTAATTTTAAAAAAAATCGAATTGTATAATACAAATAAAAAAGGAGGCCGAAGCCCCCTTTTATTTTATTTTAATTATCAAGCAATTAAGCGTTCTGACATGATGCCATTTTTGACTTAGAAAGCCATGACAAAATTGCGCAAACGATAACAAAAGTAATCGACGCAGCAATGAAAGAGAATACGATAGACGCAGTCATACCAAGAGCGATAAAGCCCACGCATGAAACAAGCGCGACTGATAATGCATAAGGCAACTGAGTCGATACGTGATCAATGTGATTACAACGGGCACCTGTCGACGACAGAATGGTCGTATCAGAGATTGGTGAACAGTGGTCACCGAATACCGCACCTGCCAGTACTGCACTCAACATTGGCAGCATAAGCGCTACGTCTGTTGCACCTGCCATGTCGCCCGCGATAGGGAGCATGATACCAAACGTGCCCCACGACGTACCTGTCGAGAACGCCATTAGGCCAGATAGCAAGAATAGGATGACTGGTAGCCAATGCGGATTAATATTGCCCTGAGCCATAGTCGATAGGTAAGAACCCGTCTTCATGTCACCGATAACAGAGCCGATAGTCCAAGCAAACACAAGGATAAGGATCGCACCAAACATTGACTTCGCACCAATCCAAAGTGTGCGACCAATTTCCGCCATTGGGATGCCTTGCTTAAGTACGGTAAATAGTGCAACCGCAAGGCCCAGCAAGCTACCGTAAACTAAAGAAGTACCTACATCAGTGTTCTCGAACGCACCAAGGAGCGCAAACTCTTTACCGTCAGCGGCTAGGGCCTGCCCACCTGTGTAAAGCATAGAAGCGATCGTAGCAATGATAAGCGTAACGATAGGGAGAACTAGGTCAGAAACTTTACCCTTCTCGCTTTCACGAATATCTAGCTCTTCGTTTAGTTCATGTGCTTCTTGCGTGTCGTTTTCTTTGTCTTTTTCAAAACCACGGCCCTGAGAGGCTGCAATTTCGTGCTCACGCATTTTACCGATATCAAGACCGAACCACGCTACTGCAAATACCATAAGTAGAGCAAATACAGCATAGAAGTTCATTGGAATAAGACGAACATACGCACCGAGTGCTGAGTATTCAGTGATGCCGTGTGACACCAAGATACCGCCGATGATCGTAATGATGTAAGCACCCCAGCTTGAAGCAGGCATAATCACACACATAGGAGCTGCGGTGGAGTCTAGAATGTACGCCAGTTTAGCGCGAGACACATAGAAACGGTCTGTTACTGGACGAGAAATCGCACCAACAGCAAGACTGTTAAAGTAATCGTCGACAAAAATGAACACGCCTAAGAAGGCAGCAAGAAGTTTAGAGCCACGTTTACTTTTAACTCGTGTTTGCGCCCATTCAGCGAAAGCGCGAGTACCACCAGATAACGTCAATAGCGCCGTTGTCATACCTAAAAGAATTAGGAAACCGACAATACTCATGTTCCAAGTGTTAAGACCGCCGTCTTCAATAAAGACAGAAGAAACTTGAGAACTCACATAACCTATCGTGTTACCGATAGACCAATCATTAAGCAGAATCGCACCAAGTACGATACCTACACCAAGAGAAACTAATACGCGTCGAGTTAAAATCGCCAGTGTCAAAGCGACAATCGGCGGCAGTAACGAAACAGGAGAATGTGCAAAATCTATTAAATTCATGATCTTCAAAAACCAAAGTTTGGCTAGAGATCTACTGCAGACAAGTCACGTAGCATACGGTACGTGCTCATGTTGAACTTAGCGACAGGGAAGCGAACACTCCACCCAACCCTACAGTAGCGCTCCATAGTTTAATGTAAATATACTATGGCAGTGTTGTTCCTTTCAGAGACAACCCCAGCAAGTGGTTTTGATAGGCCACTTACTTCGGCAATCTTCGCCTTCCACTATTATTCATTGGCATCACCCCAATAATAGCTACTCTTCGAGACTGCACCTCTACGGCAACAACAAATAATTAACCATTAATTGTACAAATCAACAACAAATTATCTGCAATATTGCATCAGGTGACAGCCATTGTACTCATGAAGACCTCCAATGCAACACATCAAACTAAATTAAATGAATAAATAATCGCAATTTTGATTTATAAATAGAATGTGAGCCACCTATAGATTGAGCAACTGCAATCACGACAATGCTGTCTTTTATGAAACTTTATTACTACCATCAATTCTTCATGTTTTGTGTTCTAACAATAAATGAAAGAAATATGACATTCGGTTTTCCCTCTTTTCCTACTTTTCTGTCAGATTGAGAGAAATAGAATTCAACATATAAATAAAGAAACCACTAATCGAGAAAAACGCAGTATCTATAATGAAAAAACTGAGGTTAAACTCAATTAAGAATTCATATCTGTAAATTAATATTGCTTTATTACGAAAAAACCCAAGAAATTTAATCTAAATCATGAATTAGCATTTGCACATATGAGAAAGATAAAGTTAAATATAAGGACTCTATGTTTTATTTCTCGTTTAGCATTTAATTAATCGTATCGATAACTAGTGTTGAACCTTTTAACCTATTAATAGGAATCGTTATGTCAGAGCTGACTAAAACACTTCTAAATATCCGTAGCCTTCGTGCATTCTCTCGTGAGCTGACTCTAGAACAATTGGAAGAAGCTCTAGATAAATTAACTATCGTTGTTGAAGAGCGTAAAGAAGCTGAAGAAGCTGACCGCGCAGCACTTGCTGAGCAAGAAGCAAAACTTGCAGCTATCGCTGAGCAAATCGCTCAAGACGGTATCGACGTTGAAGCACTAATCAGTGCACTATCTGGCGAAACGAAGACTAAAGCGAAAGCTAAACGCGCTCCTCGTCCAGCTAAGTACAAGTACACTGACACTAACGGCGAAGAAAAAACTTGGACGGGTCAAGGTCGTACACCTTCATCAATCCAAGAGCAACTTGATGCAGGTAAATCTCTAGACGATTTCCTAATCTAATAAAAGATTTATGAAATTAAAAAAGGTTCCCAAATGGGAACCTTTTTATTTATCTGTAAATAGATACAAAAATGGCGCATTTGGAATGCGCCATTTTTGTATGCTAGGAATTACCTAATTCAACGTGATTAATTAACGTTCCCAGTATGCTTCTTCCAAACTATCTTCACGCTCCGGCAGGCCGCGAGAAAGACGTGGAGAGTGTTGAACTAACACTTCATAACTTGCACGGTTTGCGTATTTACAAACTTGAGAGAATGAAGAGTAAGTTAAATACTCATTGCTGTGCTTGCTTGAGTTAGGCACATTTTCTTTGTGGTATTTATTTGCCGCCATATCGTGAAGAACTGCAGACAATGCCGCATCACCTGCGCCATTGGTGTTCTTAATTTTTTCTGGGCCACCCATGTATGGAGAGATATGTGAATATACTTTAATTGCATTCTCGCACGTATCTTTCTTCGCTGGGCGACTAAATTCGAAACGGTTAAATTCAGCAATAGAACCAGGAAGTAATGGCAAAGAAGTTTCACGTTTCGCGCTATCTTCAGTGTAACCAGCCATAAATAGGCCAACAGGGCCAGAAGTACAAAGCACTAGATCAGCCCAATCTAACGTTTTATCCGATGCTGCTAGAGGATCAGATTCGCCCGTTAATGCTTCCGCTTCATCTTCATTCATTGCAACAACAGAAACGTTATCGCGAATAAACTCTTGCCAGAATGTAGGATCATCTTGAATAACGAATTTGGTACCTAGCGTTAATACAACAGGTACATCGTGTTTCTTCGCGTATTCAATCGCACGCATCGTTGCTTCCGGCATTGGGTCGCCTTCTTTACAACGAACAAGGTATGCAGTCAGTACTAAAGCCGACGCACTCTTGAAAATCTTTTCAGGGATATTGTCTGGGTGAAGTTGGTTCATTTGACCTTCGCTGATAGCGAAAGTACGTTCACCGTCTTCAGTAATAAGAGCAAAACAACGACCAATTGCACCCTCAACACCTTGTAGGTAGTTCAGATCCATGCGGCTTGATGTGTTACATAAGTAACGGTAACCGTAGCTGCCGATTTTGATATCTTGGCTCATTACACCCAGAAGCGTTGAGCGGTCATCTGCCAACACAGAATAATTGTGTAGCGTATTACCAATCGTGCCACCTGCATACTCATTGGTAATTAGGCATTCTTCTTTTAATTGTTGATAAAGCGCTTCTGCTGTTGCGTCATCAATTACCAACGAGTGTCCTTTACTCAAACCGTACTTTTCAATCACATCCGTTGTAACTTTCGCCTCAATATCAACCAGAGTCTGATCAATACCAATGATGTGAGTGCGCGTCATCTTTTTGCTTTCTTGTGCTTGGCTCACCAATGGGTCACGAGCATGAACAGGAAAATAGTGCTTCGATTTGCGTTGTCCAGGAAATTTCATATTGTTAGTCTGAGTAAGGGATGAAAAGGAGAACGGATTCTATACCGCTGACAATAAAGCAGCAATAAAAGCGATTATAGCAAACGTTTGCACCCTGCTTTTTATTTTCTAACGCTCTATTCGCCTTCCATGAAACCCAAATCAGGCAGCTGTTCGAGGTGTTCGGTATAGCGCTTTAGATTGAATTCACCTTCATTTTTCATCACGTCGAAAATCTCGATAGACATAGCACACGCCATCATCGCAACCGCATCTTCACGTGGTGTGCCAGTCATCATCAAACGCATTAACGTCTCTTTGACTTTAATAGGGTTACCATCTTCAAGTTGATTCTCTACAATTTCAATCAACTCAGCTTCTTGCATAAATTGGTTTTCTTCAGTCATTTGATTTTTCCTCTTGGATTTTTGCCAACTATGCCATATATAACCCTTCTATACTTATCGAATTTAACCCTCACCTTCGCATTTGGATAAATTTAAGCCAAAATCGAAGTGTGATTTCGATCTCGGATCTGTCACCGGTCAGTGGATTCTGGTAGAATCTGCATCCCGTTAATTTTAGTGGTGTTTAGTAATGTCTGATAACAGCCAAAAGAAAGTCATCGTCGGTATGTCCGGCGGCGTTGATTCATCTGTTTCTGCGTATCTTCTAAAGCAACAAGGCTACCAAGTAGAAGGCCTGTTCATGAAGAACTGGGAAGAAGATGACAACGAGGAGTATTGTACAGCAGCAGAAGATCTTGCTGATGCTCAGGCAGTATGTGACAAGCTAGGCATTCACCTACACACCATCAACTTTGCTGCTGAATACTGGGATAACGTATTTGAGTACTTCCTTGCAGAATACAAAGCAGGTCGTACACCAAACCCAGACATTCTTTGTAACAAAGAAATCAAGTTCAAAGCATTCCTAGAGTTCGCTGATGAAGTGCTTGATGCGGATTACATTGCAATGGGTCACTACGTGCGTCGCTCTTTCCCTGAGAACGCTTTACCTGGTGAAGAACAGGAAAAACCACAAATGCTACGTGGTCTAGATGGCAACAAAGATCAAAGCTACTTCCTGTACACATTAAGCAACGAGCAAATCGCACGTAGCCTATTCCCTGTTGGTGATCTAGAAAAGCCAGAAGTACGCCGCATTGCGGAAGAGCAAGATCTAATCACGGCGAAGAAGAAAGACTCTACGGGTATTTGTTTCATCGGCGAGCGCAAGTTTACAGAATTCCTAGGTCGCTACCTTCCAGCTCAACCAGGTAACATCGAAACACCAGAGGGCGAAGTGATTGGTCAACATCAAGGTCTGATGTACCACACACTTGGTCAGCGTAAAGGTCTACATATCGGTGGCCGCAAAGGCGGCGGTGGTAACGAAGACCCATGGTTCGTTGGTGAAAAAGACCTAGAACGTAACGTTTTGATTGCCGTTCAAGGTAAAGACCACCCAATGCTGAAATCAGAAGGTCTACTTGCATCACAACTTCACTGGGTAGATCGTGAGCCAATTCGCGATGTTATGAAGTGCACAGTGAAAACTCGTTACCGTCAGGAAGATATTCCTTGTACAATCATCCCTATCGATGATGAAAACATTAAAGTGATCTTTGACGAGCCACAAATTGCTGTAACACCAGGTCAATCAGCTGTGTTCTACAAAGATGACGTGTGCCTAGGTGGCGGCATCATCGAGCAACGCATTAAATATTCTCAAGCTTAGGAGTCGTTACGTGGCGAATACACTTTATGACCGTACTATCGCTTTCGCAGGCATTTGCCAAGCTGTTGCATTGGTTCAACAGGCAGCGAAAGACGGACATTGTGATCAAGATGCCTTTGAAACGTCAATTAACGCCATTATCAATACAAACCCAGCGAACACTATTGGTGTCTTTGGTCGTGAATCCGACTTAAAGCTGGGTCTTGAGTGCTTAGTGAAAGGGATTGATAGCACCCCGTCAGGGAGTGAAGTTACTCGCTACATCATTAGCCTAATGGCATTAGAGCGCAAGCTAACAGGCCGCAACGATGCAATGTCACAACTTGGTGACCGTATCCAAATGGCTCAGCGTCAAACGGAACATTTTGAATTGCTGGACGATCAAATGATCAGCAACCTAGCAAGCATTTACTTGGATGTTGTTAGCCCTATCGGCCCTCGCATTCAAGTTACCGGTACCCCATCCGTGTTGCAACAAACCTCTAACCAACACAAAGTTCGCGCGTTGTTGTTATCAGGTATCCGTAGTGCAGTACTCTGGCGCCAAGTTGGCGGTAAACGTCGCCACTTAATCTTTGGACGCAAAAAGATGGTCGAGCAAGCACAAATTCTTCTTGCTCGTATGTAATAAGGTAATAAATAAGCAGCTCGCGTTTATCGCGAGCTCATTTTTTTCTACCAAAACAAATCCCGCGCAAACGTTTGCGCAATATTCGTGACAATTGCCACAGTTATTGGTATAAAGCTCACGAAATTTAGAAACCCAATTCAGGAGAACATCATGGAACTGTCAGCATTGACTGCTGTTTCACCAGTAGACGGTCGTTACGGAAGCAAGACAATTGCGTTACGCGAAATTTTCAGTGAGTACGGTCTACTTAAGTACCGTACTATCGTTGAAATCCGCTGGCTACAAAAGCTTGCTGCTACTGCTGAAATTGCAGAAGTGCCAGCGTTTAGCACAGAAGCAAACCAATTCCTAGACGACCTTGCTGCAAACTTCTCTGAAGAAGATGCACGCCGTATCAAAGAGATCGAGCGTACAACTAACCACGACGTTAAAGCGGTTGAGTACTTCCTAAAAGAGAAAGTAGCAGACGTTCCTGAACTGCACGCAGTAAACGAGTTCTTCCACTTTGCATGTACTTCTGAAGACATCAACAACACATCACACGCTCTAATGCTTAAAGAAGCGCGTGAAACTGTGATTCTTCCAGAAATTCGCAACCTAATCGACGCAATCAAAGCGCTTGCTGTTGAATACCGCGACATCCCACTTCTGTCTCGTACACACGGCCAGCCAGCTTCTCCATCTACAATGGGTAAAGAAATGGCAAACGTGGCGTACCGTATGGAGCGTCAATTCAAGCAAATCGAAAACGTTGAGATCCTAGCAAAAATCAACGGTGCAGTAGGTAACTACAACGCACACCTTTCTGCTTACCCAGAGCTAGATTGGCACCAGTTCTCTGAAGAGTTCATCACTGAATCTCTAGGCGTAACTTGGAACCCTTACACAACTCAGATCGAGCCTCACGATTACATCGCAGAACTATTCGATGCGGTTGCACGCTTCAATACAATCCTGATTGATTTCGATCGTGACGTTTGGGGTTACATTGCACTAGGCCACTTCAAGCAAAAAACCATTGCTGGTGAGATCGGTTCTTCAACAATGCCCCACAAAGTTAACCCAATCGACTTTGAAAACTCTGAAGGTAACCTAGGCCTTGCGAACGCAGTATTCGGTCACCTAGCACAGAAACTGCCTATCTCTCGTTGGCAACGTGACCTTACTGACTCTACGGTTCTACGTAACCTTGGTGTTGGTGTTGGCTACGCAATCATCGCTTACACTTCAACGCTAAAAGGCATCAGCAAGCTAGAAGTAAACCGTGAAGCGCTTCTTGCTGAACTCGACAAGAACTGGGAAGTACTAGCAGAGCCAGTGCAAACAGTAATGCGTCGTTACGGCATCGAGAAGCCATACGAGAAGCTAAAAGAGCTGACTCGTGGTAAACGTGTAGACGGCGAAGCAATGCGTAACTTCATTGACGGTCTTGAGCTTCCTGAGCACGAGAAAGCACGCCTGAAAGAGATGACACCAGCTAACTATATCGGTCAAGCAATCGAGCTGACAGACAAGCTGTAAGATTCGGAATTCCAAAAATCGTGAGGGTTGACGTGAAAGCGTCAACCCTTTCTTTATTTTTGGGGTAACAGGCTTCGCCCTACAGAACGCTACGCTTAGGGGTTATGGATGAGGGATGAGACTCGATTATATCCATTCAAAAGGCATCTTTACCAACACATCCCAAACTTAACTTCCATTTACTGGAATAATAGCGCCCTACTCTCGACTCCCAGAACGAAGCGATCCCACATCTCGAAGCGCAGCGTTCCTAACTGTTTTATTGCCTCTGGAAGAAAAGAGTAATCGTCCCTACCTCGACCCCGAACTTCTTAATCTTGGTGAGATTAAACACGTGCATTTCATCTTGGCGGTAAAGCCAGTCATCGAACGATACCGTGATAGTTGAATCATCCATTTTCAACTCGAAGTCATATTGCCATTGCAGCGCATTACCCATCTCTTTACCGGTCGCTACACCAATAATGTCGTCCGCTTTCCCTTGATAAGTACCATCTTCGAGTCTGGTAATGACCCATATACGCTGGTCAAGCTCGCCATCATCAAAGACAAAATCTTCCACCAGTGTTAGCTCATTGCCTTTCACTGTACCGACGATGTCGACCTCGAAGCGACGCGTTTGCTTATCGGTGTAATCCTGCACCATTCCCCATGCTTTGACATCACCTTCGAAATAGCCGAACAAATCGAAGGCTGGAGTAGCGGGTTGGTAATTGTCGATATCAGCAGAACATGCGCCAAGCAGTGTTACCGCTGCGACAATCGAAGTTTTTAAGATACGCTTTAGTACTTTCACTACCTTACCTGCCCAATAAGTTGTTTACGAAGTTTAGGAAATTCAGTTTTTGGTGATAACCAAATGGATAGAAACGCATCATTGAGTCGCTCATCCTTAACATAACCAACTATCTGATAAGGCTTGCTGCCCGCTTGTCGATAGATAAGTCGCCCTGTTTTTCCATCAGTGAGGTAGGTAAGCTCATCGCCTTTTTTGATGTTAGGGAACATGGTGCCAAATTTAGAGATCCAAGCCTGACGGTAAGCTTGCGTGAAACCAAGCTTTTGCCATTGTTCATCCGTCACATCAAGAAGTTGCTGCTTGCTAATGTCTCTTTGATAATTAATTTCGAGCGCAAATGGGTGAGGAGAAACGTCATTAGAGACGAGGTACTGTCCGTCTGGTGCTTTCAAGGTTGACTTATAAACATCAAAAACGAACCAAGTAAGTTGTGCTTCTCCAACCGTTTGCCACTGCTGCCACATCGGTAAAGCGCTTGTTCCTGTAATCGTCTGAGCTTGTGAAGGCATCACAAAAAGTAAAGCCGTCATCAACAAACTGTTAGTCAGGTTCTGTTTCCAATTTCTCTTCAAGCTTTTCATTTCCGTATACCCTGAGTATCAAAAGCATTACTAAACTCCATTCGACAAACAAAATTGCGAGGGTAATGCTTGTGTTGAATCCAAATTCAACGGCTTGGAGCTTGTAACCAGCAAAGTAGCTCGCTGTTCCTCCGATGCCGCCTACTACTGATACGTAGTTTTTTGGGAAACGGTACAAAATTGACTTGAGTTGGTAGGCATACCAAGAAAATAAAACCCATAAGCAGACAAGCCACATGGGCAACCAAACAGTTGGGAATAGGAGGACAGACAGTTGCTTGTTGAGAGTGTCAAGTACCAAGCCCATGAACACGACTATGGCAACGCTTTTGAGAGCGAGAGGCTCGACTCTCCAACAATACACCAACGTTAGTAAAGTAAGCACTAACGTCAGCCATTGCCATTGATAGGTTCCAAGCACGGCAGCGAACCAGCAGAGTTGGAACCATGTTGATGCAATAAACAGTCTCATAAAGGGTTACGGACGTTGAAAAGTCATATGCACAGCACTGATGGTTCGAGCTAAAAAGCCCCCTTCACAGTAGCTCAAGTAGTAGCGCCACATTCGTACAAATCGGTCATCGTAGCCAAAGCTTCTGACTTCATGCTCTGCTTGATTGAATCGGAAATGCCATTCATTAAGCGTTTTCGCATAATCTAGACCGATATCGAACAAATCTCGAGTCACCAAATCACTGTGCTTGGTTGTCGCTTGTGTTAACGATGTTACCGAAGGTAGAAAGCCCCCAGGGAAAATGTACTTTTGAATAAAATCGACGTTGTTGCTGTAGTAATCGTAACGCTGGTCAGCAATAGTTATCGCTTGAATTGCCATCAAACCACCTGACTTCAGCAAAGATTCACATTTCTTAATGTACGACGGCAAGAACTGTTTACCGACCGCTTCGATCATTTCAATAGAAACCAGCTTATCGTACGTTCCGGTTAAGTTTCTATAATCTTCTTTCAGCAGCGTTACTTTGTCTGTTAAGCCACGCTCTTTGATTTTCTGCTCAGCGTAAGCATGTTGCTCTTCAGAGATGGTTGTCGTCGTAACTTTACAACCGTATTGCTCAGCCATATAGATCGCCATAGCGCCCCACCCTGTGCCAATCTCGATAACATGATCGCTAGGTTTGAGTTCGAGCTGTTGGCACAAACGATCCATCTTATTGATTTGTGCCTGTTCCAATGAGTCGCTCTCTTGGTTATACAGTGCTGATGAATACAGCATGTTGGTGTCAAGAAACGCTTCATAGAGGTTATTACCCAAATCGTAATGTGCGTGTATATTCTTGCGCGAATTCTCTTGAGAGTTTCGGTTTGTCCAGTGACTAAATTTATACAATATCTTAGTCAACCAACTGCCTTGCTCTTCAAGTCTATCGAGGGCTCGCATGTTGAGCGCCATTAGCTTCATCAGTGCAGTCAAATCTGGGCTATCCCACCAGCCGTCCATGTAAGCTTCACCCGCTGCAATGCTCCCGCCTTGCAAAATGCGGGAGTAAAAACCAGGATGCTTCACCTCTATCGTTGCGACGACGGGCGAACCTTTGTAATCACCATTTGGTGTAGAAAATCTCTCACTGCGCTCGGTTGTTTCTGTCTTGAAGCTTTCAATCACAGTTAAGCAGCCGATTTCCATTTTCTGTAGACACTGAAAAAGAACCCCACGAGCCGCTTTTTGTGTCGTCGTCAATTCTCGCGGCATCGCCATAGAAGTCGTGTTTAACATGCAGAGTTCTCCTTATGCTTATTATTTTTCTCGTCTTCACTCACTTGCTCAGGTACAGCTGTGTCTGGTTGAGCATACTTAGGGTGTGAGTAAAAAGGCGCGCCTTTAATCCAGAGTTTTAGTGCGTGCCAATAAATGCCAACCATTACTTTTACCGTTTGAATCGGTGTAACGATCAAGCACTTAAGTAAGCTTTTACTCAAAAAAGGTTGCCCTTTCATCGCCATCGTCGCGTCAAAGTGTTTTTCGCCTTTGTGACACTCGAGATGGATATTAAGTTTGTCGGTCAACGGTTTTATCTTCCAATGGTAACGCTGGTCGATAGGGTTAAATGGCGAGACGTGAAATGCTTTGTCTTGTTCCCAACCAAAGTGTTCATCATCCTTATCCGCAGCAACCGCGTAATAATGGCATTCATTCCAAGGGGTATTGCTCACTTCTGCGAGAAGGTACTGCCATTCGCCTTTATCATCGTAAACGTAGTAAAAGTTCACAGGGCTGAAATAAAGACCGAGATAGCGCAAGTGGCAAACAGCAATAACTTTCCCCGAACAACGAACACCGGTTAATGTTTCAACTTTTCTTTGTACTGCTGATTTAATGCAACCTTCACCAATGTAATCGCTGCGCTTGAAACGAGCCCAGTGCCACCAACGGGAACCAAAGCCCCATACATTCTTCTCTAACTCGACAAGCTCATCGACATCAATCGCAGGCATGAACAGAGAGTAGTTCAGTTCATGCTTAACTGGGGTAAATCGGCGATGACGAACATTGCCAATAAATAGTCTGCTGTTCATCTCGCTCCCCATATCATGCAGCGCCTTTTTCAAAAGGAACCACATTTTGATCGCGGTACTTTTCTTCCAAGCCTTTCACTACGTCAAGTGCACTACGTACACCATCTTCATGGAATCCGTTGTACCAATACGCGCCACAGAACCAAGAGCTTTGCTTTCCTTGTATCTCATCTTTGCGCTGCTGCGCTGCTATCGACTCCGTGGTAAACACAGGGTGATGATAAGTGAATGAGCGTAGAATCTTGTTTGGGTTGATTTGATTGCTACTGTTCAACGTTACGCAAAACGTATGCTCTGATTGAACGTGCTGAAGAATGTTCATGTTATAAGTCAGCGAAGGTAGACGTTGCTGCTCGCCGTCACTGCCATCCAACAAATAGTTCCATGCCGCCCACGCCGCTTTGCGTTTTGGCAACAAACTAGTGTCCGTGTGTAAAACCACTTCATTCGCTTGATAAGTCATATTGCCCAAAATATCTTGTTCTAGAGGCGAGATTTCATCGAGCATTTTCATCGCTTGATCACTGTGACAGGCGAAGATAACGTCATCAAACCAATACGTCTCACCATGTACCTGAACACCTACACCGTTGTCACTTCTAACGACTTTCTCAACCGGGCTATTGAGTCGAATTTTATCTGCAAAGCCTTTGGTCAGTGGTGGGATGTAAGCGCGCGATCCCCCTTTTATTACATACCATTGCGGTCGGTTCGTCACATCTAACAAACCATGGTTTAAAAAGAAACGTAAGAAGAACATGAGTGGAAACGCACGCATGTCCGCTAACGTCGACGACCAAATCGCGGCACCCATCGGCAATATATAATTGTCAGAAAAGAAAGGACTGAATTTGTGCTCGTCAAGAAACTCGCCCAGCGTCTGTGAATCTGTTGATTGCTCATTGGCAAAACGTTTTGCCAGCTTGTTGAAGCGAAGAATTTCGAAAATGAAACGATAAAATTTAGGGTTTGCCCAGTTACGCTTTTGCGCAAACAGCGTTGAAACCGTATGGCCGTTATACTCTAACCCATTGCTATCATTTCGTACGCTGAAACTCATTTGTGTTGGTAACCCTTCCACACCTATCTCGTTCATCATTTGGATGAAATTAGGGTAAGTACGGTCGTTGTAAACGATAAACCCAGTATCAATAGCGTAGTCTTTGCCAGCAACGTTCACATCGACAGTGGCGGTGTGTCCACCAATGTAGTCGTTGGCCTCAAATAACGTCACGTCATGTTCTTTGTGTAAGTAGTAACCGCAAGTCAGGCCAGAAATACCCGTTCCAATAATCGCGACTTTTTTTCTTCCTACCGTGTTCATGCTTCTTCCTTCTTATGATACGAGTTTTGCGGTGAGCCGAGCTTGCCAGCTGTATGGAAGCAACGAGATAAAACGTAGTATTCCGGTGAATCTCGCTGGGAAATAAATATAGCTTTTGCCTGCATCCAATTGTTTTCTGATAGCTTCAGAAGCCTGATTGACCGAGATAATCATCGGCATATCAAACGTGTTTTTGTCTGTTAAAGGGGTTTCTACAAAGCCAGGAAATACGGTTACGACTTTGATGCCTTTCGCTTTCAAATCTACGGCAAGTGTGCGTGCGAAATAACTGACAGCAGCTTTCGATGCTCCGTAGGCTTCAGCGCGAGGCAGCGCGATTTCAGAGGCAATAGAACCGACGATCACAACACGGTGGCCACGTTCGAATTGCGACTGGCATGCTTCGACACAATTCGCGACACCAACGACATTGACGTTCATAACACGCGCCATAAGTTGTGCATCTACCAAACCGTCATCCATATATTCACAGTCACCCGCATTAAACATCCATGTCTCAGGGGTAAACGGCAACGCATTGAGTGCGGTCTGCGTTTGTTCATAGTCAGTTATATCAAATCGCAATGTAGCGATATTTTGAGATGAAGCTTCTAGCTCTGACAGAACCGCTTGATTTCGACCACAAGCGATGACCTTCCATCCAGCTAGGGCGTAATCGAGTGCGAGTTGTTTGCCGATACCCGACGTTGCTCCAGTTATCAAAACCGACTCTGTCATTGCCCTAACCTCTGCTTAATGGTTCTCACTACTGACCCTAGCAAAGGTAAGTTTTCATAAAGCATCTCACCCAAATCGAAATAGTCCCGGTGATAAATAACCTGTCCCTCGCAAAATTTAAGATGCGATACGCCGTTAACAAGGATCGGGGCGCCTTTCTGCAACTTTGGATGCTGAAGATCCATCGTCCATGTCAAGAACCCAGTTTCTCCAACTTGTTGGTGATCATGAATAACAAAGTCGCAGCGTATTACATTGGAATATAGCGACTGAAAATAATCAGAAAGCGCAGGCCATCCCTCTAGGCGATGAGCAGCATCTTCAAACACCACATCCTGGTGGTATACCCCTTCAAGCAAATGCAAATTCGCTTTGCTCAACTTCTGATATATGTTGCCAACTGACTGAATGTCCATTTCTATACTCCTACGCTACTTCAACAGTTGTACAAAATTATTATATGTACAAGATAGACCAAACAAGAAAAGTTGTACAAAATTATTTTTGTATAACTTTGTTTCTGTAGAGTGATACGTGATGAAGTACGGTAGCGATCAACAGAAACAAAAAAAGGCTTGGTTAAAAAACCAAGCCTTTTCATAGGATTAACTATTTATCTGCTGAATAATTACGAGCAGTTAGTATTGTTGGCTACGAAGTGCAGCAATGCGCTTGTCTAGTGGTGGGTGGCTCATAAGAAGCTCTGTGATAGATTGCTTACCATTGATACCAAACGCCATCATTGTGCCGTCTAGTTGAGATTCATGGCTCATCTTCAAGCGCTCAAGCGCAGCAATCATCTTCTCTTTACCGACCAATTGAGCAGCACCCGCATCAGCGTGGAATTCACGGTGACGGCTGTACCACATGGTTAGGAAGCTTGCTAGGAAACCGAATACCAGTTCTAGCACCATTGAAATACCAAAGTACACCATCATGTTAGTGCCTTGGCCTTCTTCATCATCATTAGATGCCACGATGTTTGCGATAAAGCGAGACAGGAAGATAACGAATGTATTCACCACGCCTTGCATCAATGTCATGGTTACCATGTCACCATTAGCAATGTGACTCACTTCGTGTGCCAATACTGCTTCAGCTTCATCACGCGTCATGTTGTGTAACAGACCAGTAGAAACCGCAACCAGAGAGTCATCGCGCTTTGCGCCTGTCGCAAATGCGTTGATATCTGCAGCATCGTAAATTGCCACCGTTGGCATACCAATGCCCGCTTGTTGAGCTTGACGACCAACAGTTTCCAATAACCAATGCTCAGTCTCATTACGTGGGCTCTCGATGACCATACCGCCAACAGAACGTAGCGCCATGCCCTTCGACATCATTAATGAGATAAACGCACCACCAAAGCCGAACACTGCGGCCATGACAAGTAGACCAGACAGACTGCCTGGTTGCATTCCAGTTACAGCGTAAACAATATTCAGAACAACACTAAGAACCAGCACAACGGCTAGGTTAGTTGCTAGGAATAACATAATTCGCTTCATTACTTTTCTCCGAGGAAGCTTATCGTTTTTTAGAACAGGTTGTTTTTCAAGACACCTATTTTTAAAACGGATTATTATAAGAACACCTTGTTATAAGAAACAGAACGCTACAAAAGGCATTTCTGCTTGGTTTTGTGTTCCGTTGCGTTATAGATATAGTCTATCCGCGATAAAAACAAGGTTAAGCAATAAATTGCAACATTTGTTTTCGAGACTGAAATAATACACACCTTTTTACACTCTTAAATCAGTACTTTATCGTCGGTATAGACTTTGGTCTTATTGTGCGACTTTCTGTACATGCTAAATTCGGGTCAGATGAACGAAACGGAGCATGCTCTAAAGGACAATAAAGCAGCTCTAAACTTCCATGTCTTGAGGGAAAAATCATGGTAGAAACTAACGACTATCAAATGGCTATCGATTTACTTTGCTGTCACCTAGGTATCTCAGAGGATGAGGCAAAACAGCAACTGGGTATTTCAACAGAAGCTCAAATGGCAAAACGTGTTTCTGAAACACAGTCGGCTTTGATGGGTCTGAGCCAAGAAAAATAACCAGAATCGTTATTTGTTATTCAGACACAAAAATTTACATGAAAAAAGGGCTGCATGATGCAGCCCTTTTGATTTCTGATAAAAAGTCAGCAGTTAAACGTTCAGTAGCGGGTCCACGTTGATGTATTTGCCCAACTCTTTACGTTTTGCACTCGGGATATAAGGGATCTCACCGAGTTTTGGTGCATCTAGGCGTTCTTCAAGCATATCAATGATTTCTGCGTAGTGCTCAGTGCCCGGATTTACTCGGTTTGCCACCCAACCTACGAGATTCAAACCATCCGCTTTGATGATCTCAGCAGTGAGCAAAGCATGGCTCAAACAGCCCAGTTTAATACCGACAACCAATACAACTGGCAACTGCTCTTGCTGTACCCAAGTCGACAAGCTATCTGTATCAGACACAGGAACACGCCAACCACCAGCCCCTTCCACAAGAACAATGTCTGATTGCTCTTTGTGTTGAGCCAATTTATCACTCAATACTTCGTACTTAATTTCTACATGTTCATGCTTTGCGGCGATGTGAGGAGAAGCAGGTAATTCCAAAGCGTATGGGTTTACATCATCGTACGCGATATCTAGCGTTGCCGCTTTTTGCAAATGCAACGCATCAGAATTACGCCAACCTTGCTCAGTTTTATCGCTTCCTGCTGCCACTGGTTTATAACCAATGGTATTTAGCCCTTTTGCCGCTAATGCTTGCAGAATGGCTTTAGACGCTACGGTTTTGCCTACATCAGTATCCGTACCAGCAATAAAAAAAGCATCAATCATAGATGTATTACTCCAAAACAAACCTGATAACTTGCAGGTAGAAGACCTTGATCATTTCTAAATGCTTGGTACGCGCCCTCAACTTGCAACAAAGTGCGACGGCTCGTTAGGCCATGTGAGCGCCCGCTTACGTGATTTGCACCAATGCCTTTGAGATCACGCATGACAGAAAACGCTGAATCGTACCAAACTGTGATGGGGGTCAAGTCTAGATGATGGTTGTGGCACCAAGATTGCGCTAACGCAATTTTTACCTGATTGTGGGTAATAAAGTTATTCACGTGTTGATATGCATCAATTTTTGACCACGATTCGCGCAACTCATACAGAGAGCCATCCATTAGTGTCGAAAAGCAGCCAGTGCCTCCCTTTTTTAACACACGACGAATTTCTCTAAGTGGGTAACTGAGATCCGCACACCACTGCAATGCCAAGCTGGAGAAAACATAATCAAAACTATCGTCCTCAAAAGGCAAATTTTCAGCATCAGCTAACTGGTACTGCATTTGCTGTGTACCACAACGCTGCTTCGCTTTATCTAACATAGCTTGTGAGATATCACCACAAACCACTTCGGCGCCACGTTGTTGGAGCAGTTGAGAGAAGTAGCCCGTACCACACCCCAAGTCTAAGACTCGTTTATTGGTTAAGTCGTCAGGCAGTTTTTGTAATAGTCTTTGTCCCACATCACGTTGAAACGCGGCATGCCGGTCGTAGGTATCTGCTGCTTTGCCAAAAGACGACGCTATCGCCTCTTTATCTTGAAGGAAACTGTCTAACGCAATGTGCTCTGCATTATCCATTACTGCGCTCCTAATGCTTGCTTCAGTGCCATTGAAAGCGTTTGTATTTGTTCTTTAGTGTGATTGGCCGTCAGTGTAATTCGGAGTCGTGAGGTCCCTTTTGGAACCGTTGGTGGGCGAATCGCGCTCACCCAAATACCGTTTTGACGACAAGCGCTTGCAACCTGTAAGGCCAGTTCCGATTCACCAATCATAAATGGCTTAATCGAAGTTTGCGTTTCGACAAAACCGTCGAGATCGTTGAGGCTATCTCGATAAACTTCGCTAAGCTCTATAAGCTTTTCACGTCGCCAAGACTGCTCTTGAACCATCGAGACAGCATGTGTCAGCGCGTAGGCTTGTGCCGGAGGCATTGCTGTGGAATACACATGGTGACGAGCAAACTGAGTTAAAAAGTCTCCCGTCGCGTGATCACATAGAATGGCAGCGCCAGACATTCCAAATGCCTTGCCGAAGGTAACGATCAATACCTCGGGCTTAACCATCGCTAATTCGCAAGAGCCACCACCAGATTCACCAAGAACACCAATGCCATGAGCGTCATCGACAGCAAACCAAGCATCATGACTGCGAGTGACTTCAGTTATATCGCTGAGCGGCGCACAGTCACCGTCCATGCTGAATACCCCTTCAGTCACAACTAGATGGTTGTCTTCGCTATTCAACAGCGATTTTAGATGCTCGATGTCATTGTGCTTGAAACGCTTCATCTTAGCTGGTGACAACGCCCCAGCCTCCATCAAAGACGCGTGGTTCAAACGGTCTTGAATCAACACATCTGATTTTTCTAGCAGAGTAAAAAGCAACGCTTGATTCGCACTAAACCCAGAGCCAAACAGAATTGCTCTATCGTAGCCCAACCATTCGGTCAGTGCGGCTTCTAAATTGCTGTGTGCTGCACTAAAGCCAGTCACCATTGGTGATGCTCCACTGCCACTTCCGTATACGCTTAAACCTTGCTGCCATGCACGAACGAGCGCTTGGTCGTTTGCCAAGCCCAAATAATCATTACTTGAGAAATTAATGTAGCGTCTGCCTTCGTGTTCCAAAACGGACTGGTTACCGGCAAACACCACATTCATAGAACGATTTAACCCTTGCATTTTACGCTCAACAAGGGCGGATTCGATACGAGATTTAAACGCTGGCATCGTAGAAAAGATCGCCTTTAGTCGGACGTGCAGCAACGCGCTCTACGACGCGATCCAGCAACTCGTTTTCTTCGATTTCATCAGGTTTTTGAGACACCTCTTGGCTGTTGATGCCGAGCTTGTTAAACAGCATCATGTCCTTGTCTTCAGAAGGGTTTGGCGTGGTCAGAAGTTTGCAGCCATAGAAGACGGAGTTTGCACCAGCCATAAAGCACAGCGCTTGCATCTGCTCGTTCATATCTTCACGGCCAGCCGATAAACGAACCGCAGACATAGGCATCATAATGCGGGCAATTGCTATCAAACGAATAAAGTCAAAGGGCTCAACGTCATCCACTTCTTCCAGTGGTGTGCCCTTCACCTTCACGAGCATGTTGATTGGCACGCTTTCCGGATGTGTTGGTAAGTTAGCCAGTTCCACAAACAAACCTGCTCGGTCATTGGCACTTTCGCCCATGCCGATAATGCCACCAGAACAGATCTTCATTCCGGCATCACGTACGTGAGACAGGGTATCTAAACGGTCTTGGTAAGTACGTGTGGTAATGATGTTGCCGTAAAACTCAGGTGAGGTATCAAGGTTGTGGTTGTAGTAATCCAGACCAGCGGTTGCCAGTTGCTTAGCTTGATCTGGCGTTAACATTCCAAGCGTCATACACGTTTCTAGACCCATGCCCTTCACACCTTTGATCATGTCGGTCAAATGCGGCATGTCACGCTCTTTCGGGTTTTTCCATGCTGCGCCCATACAAAATCGGGTTGAGCCAGCGTTTTTCGCTTTTTGTGCAGCGTCGAGTACACGTTCAACTTCCATCAGACGCTCTTTTTCGATGTCTGTGGTGTAACGAGCACTCTGAGGACAGTACTTACAATCTTCTGGACAAGCACCTGTCTTAATCGACAGAAGCGTGCTTACTTGAACATGGTTGGTTTGTTGATATTGACGATGTACAAGCTGCGCTTCGAATAGGAGATCCATGAATGGTTTTTCCATGAGATCGCGCACTTCAGCATGTGTCCAGTTATGACGAACTTCCACGTGTATTCCTTTAGTCACTTTTGTTGTTGTGTTGACAGTCTACTGAGTCTCGATAAACTGTCAACACAACACAAAAGAACAAAGTTTACATCTGTTTATTTTTTAATCTTAATTATTATTGGAATCGCACATGGATCTCGCCTTCGACCGCCAGCATATCTGGCATCCTTACACTTCGACATTGACACCTCTGACCTGCTACCCAGTAGAATCCGCAAACGGTGTTCACATTAAATTGGAAGACGGTACAGAGCTTGTCGATGGCATGTCTTCTTGGTGGTCGACGATCCACGGCTACAACCACCCGCACTTAAATCAGGCCGCTCACCAGCAAATCGATCAGGTCTCCCACGTGATGTTTGGTGGGATTACCCACCAGCCAGCAATCAGTTTGTGTAAGAAGTTGCTATCCCTCGCACCAAGTAACCTTGAACATGTATTCCTTGCCGACTCAGGCTCTGTTGCTGTAGAAGTCAGCTTAAAAATGGCGCTGCAATATTGGCATGCGAAGGGCGAACGCAGACCAAAGTTTCTTACTTTGCGACACGGTTATCACGGCGACACTTTCGCGGCAATGTCGGTTACCGACCCAGATAACTCGATGCACTCACTCTATAAAGGCTTTTTACCTGAGCATATCTTTGCGGAGTCACCAACTTGTGGCTTTTGGGATGAGTGGAAATCAGAAGATCTTGCTGACTTTGAGCACAAGATTGAAACGCATCATCAAGAACTCGCTGCGGTGATCCTAGAGCCTATCGTTCAAGGAGCAGGCGGTATGCGTATCTACCATCCAGAATTTCTCAAAGGCGTGCGTAGGCTTTGTGATAAACACGGTTTGTTATTGATTGCAGATGAAATCGCAACCGGATTTGGGCGTACCGGTAAACTGTTTGCTTGCGAACACGCAGATATTCAACCAGACATTCTGTGTGTAGGAAAAGCACTCACCGGCGGCTACATGACCCTCTCTGCGACTCTAGCGAGCAAACACGTTGCGGATACCGTTTGTGGTGGTGATGCAGGGTGTTTTATGCACGGTCCAACCTTTATGGGTAACCCACTCGCCTGTGCTGTTGCCACTGCAAGTTTGGAATTGATTGAACAAGGTAACTGGCAACAACAAACTCAACAAATAGAAACGCTGTTTTCTGAGTTACTACCAAACCTTGAAGAATACGAGTTGGTGAAGAACACCCGTTGGTTAGGTGCCATTGGTGTTGTAGAAACGCATCGCCCAGTGAATATGGAAACCATCCAGGCTCTCTTTGTTGAACACGGTGTTTGGATTCGCCCATTTGGCAAGCTGATTTATATGATGCCGCCATTTATCAGCAAGCCGGAAGATATTGAGAAATTAGTTAGCGCGATTGATGCGGCGCTTCAACATCAAGATTGCTTCGCTTGATACGTTCTCGACTAATACAAAGAACAAGTTCAGTGAATAAATGCTAAAACGGTTTGAGTATACAACTCAAACCGTTTTCTCTATTCACGTGATAAAAAGTAAAGTTAACGCAGTTGGCTGTCTTTACTCGCTCGTCGATTAAATAATGCTTGGCGTTGAGACACCAATTCGATTGTTGACTGACATTCGATACACAAACGAACACCTTTCATCGCAAGACGACGCGCTTCCGGAATCTCATCACCACACTCATCGCAATAATGGGCGCTCTCACCCTTTGTGATACTGCCACGAACGCGGGAAATCTCGTCGTCTATTGTGTTTTGAATTTGTTGGCTGACGCTATCGTCGTTTGCCCACCCTACGGCCATAAGCCCTCCTCGTTACTTGAATGAGAAAATCTACTTACCGTGGTAAGGTGGATGATTATATCGATTACAAATAACAAGATAATTAGGGTAAATTCGAAAACACTATTACGTTTTAGTAATAATTACTCTGTAATCGATTATTCGGCACTCTCGTGGAAAAGCAATGCAAGGTTACTCATACTCCCTTCCTCGCATTCAAAATACTGTGTTTGCTCAAGCTCTCTCAAAGTAACACTAAGTATCTTCTCTGCCTCACCAAACTCCTCGCTAAAGTACTCACTGACTAATATGACGCGCTCACCAATACTAAACTCCAGTGACTTCTCATCTACCAACGCTCGATGGTAATGTTTGATACGATAATCTTGAGGTTTAATGCGCAGTAAAACTGGGCTTTGATTCACAATGAACTTATTAAAGATAAGCCCACCTTTGCCTTGTTTTATCGAAATACTAAAGTTCATAGTTTGGTTTACTGAACATTCAAAGACTTTTCTGGGCAAGGCGCTAGCAACAGCAAATGTGCTCATCATAGCAACACTAAAACCCCAAATGGCCACCAATCGTGTCATTACCATTCAGCCAACACAGTAAATCGCGCTTGCTCAGACATGCGAGTTAATACATAGCCGTGTGAAGAAGAATACGAGCCACTGAGTACACTATTCTCTTTCTCAATAACGACATCCTCGATGCCGTCAGCGTTGTAATCACCTTTTGCTACAATCGTAACGACTTGAAAGCCATCGGTCGCGTCGAAGTACTCTGCTCTCACTTCACTGGAGACATGAGTTCTTTGGATATGGTCTGCTTCATCCCACGTTGATAGTGTCTTTGCTTTCTCAGCTCTTTCGTTAGAAATAACAAAAGCAAGCGCACTTGGAGCTAAACTAGGAAAGCTATCATCTAACTTAAATTTCGATATATATGAGCGCTTAGAGGCAGCTAACTTTGCCATCTCACTCCATGTTTGACACTGAGTTAAATACGCTTTAAACGCGCCGTATTCATAAGCTTTAGCCGCAGTAAAGCCCGCAGAGTTTGCAGTAGCTAAGTCTTTGCAATTAGACACCGATTCCGTGTCACCAGCCGCACTTGCCAACTCAAGCTCGTATCCCCAGTCGAGTGAATTACGAAGCTGCATATTTTCTTTTGAAGGTTGCGCTATTTCGCGCGCAAAAAAGCGATCGGTTCGCTCCCGATCTAAATATTGAGGCTGGATAAGTTTACTTGCGATAACACTCTCACTAACGAGTAAGGTAAGCGCAAAAGTTACGAGAAATGGAAGATGATTTACTGGCATAACGTTTAACAATAAGGGCAAATGAAGCCATTACCTTGTCACGTTGAAAACCGCTTAGAAAAATATCATTTGTTACGCACTATCAGATTCTGGGCGAACTCATCATTAAACGGTGCATTAATATACAAAACAGTACGTTTTCACTCGACGCAGATAACAAAAAACCCAGCACTAAGACTGGGTTTTGATGTTCTAGTGGTTAATGAATTAACCGATGTGCGTTGCGCCCGCCATGTACTTCTGAAGTACTGTAGGGATTGCAATGCGGCCGTCTGCTTCTTGGTTGTTTTCTAGGATAGCAACCATTGTACGACCCACAGCTAGACCAGAACCGTTTAGCGTGTGTACAAGCTCAGGTTTCTTCTCGCCTTTACGACGGAAACGCGCTTGCATACGACGAGCTTGGAAGTCCCACATGTTAGAACATGAAGAGATTTCACGGTAAGTTTCTTGAGCAGGAACCCAAACTTCTAGGTCGTAAGTCTTACGAGCGCCGAAGCCCATGTCACCTGTACATAGAACCACTTTACGGTAAGGAAGCTCTAGAAGTTGTAGAACTTTCTCAGCGTGACCTGTTAGTTCTTCTAGTGCGTTCATTGAATCTTCTGGCTTAGTGATTTGTACTAGCTCAACTTTGTCGAACTGGTGCATACGAATCAAACCACGAGTATCACGACCGTAAGAACCTGCTTCTGAACGGAAACATGGCGTGTGAGCTGTCATCTTAATTGGTAGATCCGCTTCGTCAGAAATCGTGTCACGAACTAGGTTCGTTACAGGTACTTCTGCTGTCGGGATTAGAGACAGTTTACGTGGTTCTTCGTCGTTTACTTTTTCTACTAGCGGCTCAGTGTGGAAAAGGTCTTTACCAAACTTAGGAAGCTGACCAGTACCGAATAGGCTGTCAGAGTTAACTAGGTAAGGTACATACATTTCAGTGTAGCCGTGCTCTTCTGTGTGAAGGTCCAACATGAACTGAGCGATCGCACGGTGTAGACGAGCAAATTGGCCTTTCATCACGATGAAACGTGCACCAGTGATCTTAACTGCACTTGCGAAATCAAGACCGCCACCCATTTCACCTAGGTCAACGTGATCTTTCAGATCGAAGTCGTAAGTCTTTGGCTCACCCCAACGAGAGATTTCAACGTTGTCGTTTTCATCTTTGCCATCTGGCACTTCATCTGCTGGGATGTTTGGTACAGAAAGCGTGAATTCGTCTAGTTGAGCCATTACTTGCTCAAGTTCAACTTTCTTCGCATCAAGATCGCTACCTAGCGTACCGATTTGTTTCTTGATCTCTTCTGCGCCTTCTTTGTCGCCAGCCGCCATTTTTTGGCCGATTTGCTTGGAGATGGAGTTACGCGTGGATTGTAAATTTTCTACTTCTACTTGAATGGACTTACGTTGTTCTTCAAGTTTACGAATAGTATCTACGTCTAGCTTAAAGCCACGACGCGCCAGTTTAGCAGCTGTTTCATCCAGCTCTGTACGAAGTAATTTAGAATCCAGCATTGTTAATCCTATGCTTTTTGTTGTGAAATCACGCGCACTTTCCAAGCGTACGCGTTAAAAAAATTTACTGAACAAATGTATCCAAAAACGCCTACTTTTCATAGCGCTTTTGTGGGCTATTTGCGTCTAAAGTAGCCAAGTAATCTAACTTTTCGCCGATTTTGGTCTCTAGACCACGATTTGTCGGTTGATAGTACCTACGATCGCCCATTTCAGGTGGCAAATATTGCTCACCAGCAGCGTAAGCGCCAGGCTCATCGTGAGCATAACGATACTCTGCCCCATAACCCATGTCTTTCATCAAACTGGTTGGTGCATTTCTAAGGTGATGCGGCACTTCATATTCAGGTAAGTTATGAGCGTCTGTGAGCGCTTGTTTCCACGCCACGTATACCGCATTACTTTTTGGCGCACACGCTAAGTACACGATCGCCTGTGCAATCGCACGTTCACCTTCTGCTGGGCCAACACGGGTAAAGCAATCCCACGCGGAAAGTGCCACTTGCATTGCGCGAGGGTCAGCATTACCGACATCTTCAGAAGCGATCGCCAATAAGCGTCGAGCAATATACAAAGGGTCACAACCAGCAGCAATCATACGCGCAGACCAATACAGCGCAGCATCCGGGTTTGAGCCACGAATCGACTTGTGGACCGCAGATATTAAGTCGTACCAGATATCGCCTTTGTTATCGAAGCGAGAGACCTTCTCCCCTGCTACTTCCGCAAGCAACTTAAGCGTGATCTCTTTTTCACCTTGCGCATTGTCCTCTGCCATATCGTAAAGCAGCTCAAGATAATTGAGAGACATGCGAGCATCACCGTTTACCAATTCTGCTAGGCGGTCTAATACGTTATCAGCAAAGTGTGCGGGCGTATTTCCCAAGCCGCGCTCTTTGTCACTGATCGCTTGGTTCAACGCTAACGAGATTTCATCTTTGTCGAGAGACGTCAGCTTGTACACGCGAGCACGAGACAACAATGCGTTATTCAGCTCAAACGATGGGTTTTCTGTCGTCGCTCCAATAAAGGTAACCGTGCCATCTTCAATATGCGGCAAAAACGCGTCTTGTTGAGATTTGTTGAAGCGATGCACCTCATCCACGAATAGGATGGTACGACGGCCCGCCATTTTGTTCTCACGTGCTTTCTCGATAGCAGCACGAATCTCTTTTACGCCTGAGGTCACAGCTGATACACGCTCTACTTCTGCGTTGGCATAGTTTGCAGCCACTTCTGCTAATGTCGTTTTGCCTGTGCCTGGTGGCCCCCAAAGGATCATCGAGTGAATGTGACCCGCCTCTAGTGCACGGCGCAGTGGCTTACCGGGACCTAAAATGTGCTGCTGTCCGATGTATTGTTCGATCGTTTCCGGTCTCATACGAGCAGCAAGGGGACGAAAATCTTCGTCCCCCGAGAAATCTAATGTGTAATTGCTCACTACCAATTAATTCCTTTGGTCATCCACTTCCACACCTTTTGGAATTGTGAATGTGAATCTGTCTGCTTTGGGTTTACCAAGCTTCACGTTGTTAAAGGTGAACAAACCTTTTTGACCGTCTTGTTCAACCACTTTGAAGCCTTTCACCACACCTTTAGCATCAATATTAATCTGGAATTGACCTTGTGTGGAGTCTACTGCGGTAGGAATGAGGATGAACTCATCACCTTTTTGGGAAATCTTGTAGTTATCCCAATCACTTGCGCGATTACGCGTTAGCAAAACAAATGGCGTTTGCTCTGTTGCTTGCTCTTGCCAGTAGATACTCACTTGCTCGATGAATGGGCTGTAGTACCACAATGTTTTACCGTCAGAAACCAGAAGGTTTTCATCTGGGAATGTTGTGCTCCAACGGAACAGGCTTGGACGAGCGATTTCAACCGTGCCTTCTCCTTCCATTACCGTTTCGCCTTCTGGGCTGATCACTTGCTGAGAGAAATCCGCACTGAAGCCATCATTCATAGAAAGGCGTTTGTTTAGTTCATCTTTGGGAGACGCGGCGTGTGCAGTAGAGAAGAGAGAAAAGCTTAAAACAAGCGCAGAGAATAGTTTCGCTGAAAATAGTTTTTTCATTCAGATACCTATCAGAGGGTCAAAGACCTAGAGTTGCTCACCTCAGTTGGACTGAGGTGAGTAAGACAAGTTCATTAATCTTTTGGTGGCGCAGGAGCAAGGACTTCGCGGTTTCCGTTATGGCCAGGCGCGCTCACGATGCCTTGTGCTTCCAGTTGCTCTACGATACGCGCAGCTCGGTTGTAACCAATCTTGAATCGACGTTGAACGCCCGATACAGAACCGCGACGAGACTGAACGACGTGTTCCACAACTTGATCGAACAAAGGATCGACTTCTTCGTCAGATTCCATTTGTTCACCCGGTAGCAAAGCTTCAGGACCTTGGTCACCGCTGATGATTTCATCAATGTAGTTTGGCTTACCGCGCGCTTTCCAGTTATTTACAACCGCGTGAACATCATCATCCGATGCAAAAGCACCGTGAACACGTGTCGTATGGCTAGAACCAGGCGGTAAGTAAAGCATATCACCCATACCAAGTAGCGACTCTGCGCCACCTTGGTCAAGAATGGTACGTGAGTCGGTCTTCGTCGATACCGTAAACGCAACACGAGTTGGGATGTTTGCTTTAATGAGACCAGTAATTACATCAACCGATGGGCGCTGAGTCGCAAGGATTAAGTGAATACCTGCTGCACGAGCTTTCTGAGCAAGACGCGCAATCAGTTCTTCAACTTTCTTACCCACAACCATCATAAGGTCGGCAAATTCATCGACAACCACAACGATGTAAGGCAGTTTTTCTAGCAACGGCGGCTCAGTATCCATACTGTCGCCTTCTTGCCAGAATGGGTCGTGAATTGGGTGGCCAGCATCTGCTGCCATCTTCAACTTCTCGTTAAAGCCTTTCACGTTACGCACGCCCAATGCAGACATCAGTTTGTAACGACGCTCCATCTCGCCTACACACCATCGTAGTGCGTTAGACGCATCTTTCATATCAGTTACAACTTCAGAAAGAAGATGAGGAATACCTTCGTAGATTGAAAGCTCCAACATTTTAGGGTCGATCATGATGAAACGCAGATCTTCTGGAGACGCTTTGTAAAGCATACTCAAGATCATCACGTTTACACCGACTGATTTACCAGAACCAGTGGTACCAGCAACCAGCACGTGAGGCATCTTCGCAATGTCGGCAATCACCGCTTCACCCGCGATGTCTTGACCAAGAACGACCGTAGTTGGTGACGTGGCTTGTTCAAACTGAGGGCTACTGATTACATCAGATAGAAATACCGTCTGACGACTCATGTTAGGAAGCTCTAGACCGATGTATGGTTTACCCGGAATTACTTCAACAACACGCACGGCCATAGCAGAAAGTGCACGCGCTAAGTCCATTGATAGACCAGAGATTCGACTTACTTTCACGCCCGGAGCCAAATCTAGCTCAAAACGGGTGATAACCGGACCTGGGTAAATCCCAACAACATCCGCTTTGATTTTGTAGTCTGCAAGCTTGGTTTCAACCAAACGAGCCACTTGTTCTAGCGCATCACGATCAATAAAGTTTTCACGTTTCTCAGGGTGGTACAACAATTCAAGAGTAGGCAGTGGCTCTTCTGGTACTGGCAAGTTTTGATCTTGCTGTACCAAGAACGGGTTTTGCTTCGCCGCGACCTTCGCTTGAGCACTCGAAACCAAATTTTGGAACGCTGCTACGTCTTGATCACCTTCTTGAACCTCTTCTACCTCAATTTCTTGAGGAGCAGGATCAAACGTTGCCGAAGGTGCCTGCGGTTGAGGTTGAACGGCAACTTGCGGTTGGACATTCTGAGTTGGTGCTACCGTTGGTTGCTGTGGTTCAGCGTGAACCGGTTGAGCTTGATGAACAGTTTGCGGTGCTACGAATTCATCTTCTTCATCCAATACATCAAAGTTAGAAATCGTTGGTTCGATGTGTTGGTTCGGCTCTGTCTGTTCAGTGATGTTATCAAGAGAAGCCGAATCAATCATTGGCTCATCTTGCTGATGTACTGTGTCTTGAGCAACATAAGACTGCTGAATTTGCTCCGCTTCGAACTGCTCGTATTCAGAGTACATTGATTCATGCTCAACAGGCTCAGACACAAACGGTTCAGCTTGAGCGGTCTGCTCAGGTTGCACATACGGTTCTGCCTGAACGTCAACTTGAGGTTGAACTGACGCTTGGTATGAAGCTTGTTCTGATTGCGCAGCATAAGCAGGCTGAACAGGTGTCGGCTCAATAGGTTGCTGTATCGGCGCTGCGACATTTTCTTGTACAACTGGCACTGGTTGAACTTCATCCGCCCAGTCATCTGCTTGTTGTGCCGCGGCTTCTAACTCTTCAATCGTGACATTAAGTTGCTTAGTGCGTTCAACCGTTGGGTCCACGTTGTCAGTGTTTACTGCTTGAACGGGCTCAACAGGCTGTGCTTGAACAGGTGCCGCTTGAGCAGCAGTTTGAGCAATAGAGGCAGGGATAACAACTGACTGCGGAGCAGGCTCGGCCGGTTTCGGTGAAACAGACTGAGATGTAGCTTGTTCTGCCGCCGCGGATTGAGGCATGTAGATTGGGTACTCATGCGCAGGAACCGACTCTTTTGGTTCATCCACTTCGTACGCGGTTAAGTGCGGTAGCGGCTCATCTTCCAGATCGTCACCACGACGTTTCGTCATAACACGATCGTCAACAAACTCATCCAATTGTGGTTCTAGTGTTTCTTGCTCTGAGCCACGTGCCTTATTAGTGACTGCAGCAATCAGACCCAAAGCGCGATCGCCAAGCCACTCGACAATTTTTAACCAAGAGATACCACTAAATAGCGTAAAGCCTGCGCCCCACAAGAACAGTAATACCAAGGTTGTGCCAAGCACATTCAACGTTGGTAACGCGAGACTCGTCAGCACATCACCAACAACACCGCCAGAAGAGAAATACCAAATGTCGTCAAAGTTAATGTCTGCAAGACCACAGCTGGTAAGAATAAGGATAACTAAACCTAATAGACGGGTTCCCCACAGCATTAGGTCAATTGGATCGTCCTCTGAGCGTTTACGACAGATCACCCATGCCCCTGCAGTAAGCAAGAATGGCAGTGGGTACGCGAGGGAACCAAATGTGAAAAATAGCGTGTCGGCAAGCCAAGCGCCGAACAAACCACCAGCGTTATCGATCTCTCCGCCCCAAGCAGTTTGGGACCAAGACGGATCGGCTGGGCTAAACGTAAATAGTGCAACGGCCAACAATACCGAACTAAGAACGCCAACGATAAAGCAGCACTCTTTTAAGCGTTGGAAGCCATTAAGACGCGAAGACTGAGGCTCTTCACTGGTTTTGATGATGGTTTCGACTTTCTTTGCGTTCTCTTTGAACATAAATCAACTTGAATATGGAAATGAATTAGGAATAAGCAAAACATTCCGAGCGGCAAAAGCCGCTCGGTAAATTGATTTAACCATATCAAAGAGAAAAACCCAATTACTCTATCGAGAAAGCGGAAGCATTTACCGCTTTCTTTGCAAGAATTTAACGAGTTTTAATCACAAGCTGGTTACTTTGCTTCACTTCTTCCATAACTACGTAGGTGCGAGTGTCATTTACGCCAGGTAGACGTAGTAACGTATCGCCAAGTAGTCGACGGTAAGCACCCATATCAGATACACGGGTTTTTAGAAGATAGTCGAAATCACCTGATACTAGATGACACTCTTGAATGTCGTCTAGCTTTTGAACAGCTGCGTTAAACTGTTCGAATACATCTGGCGCACCACGGTTAAGCGTAATTTCTACGAATACCAATAGTGATGCATCTAGGAACTGCGGGTTTAATAGCGCAGTGTAACCTGTGATGTAACCTTGACGCTCTAAGCGACGCACACGCTCCAAACACGGCGTTGGAGAAAGTCCTACACGTTTTGAAAGTTCAACGTTCGAAATACGACCGTCTTTCTGCAGTTCATTAAGAATGTTGCGGTCGATACGGTCTAGTTCCTTGGACGGCTTCTTATAGTTCTCTGCCATTTTTTATTCCACCTTATTACTTCCTTGCAAAAAAATATACTACAACTTTTTAATATTTGGTGCCAAATATTACAAATCAACATCTATACTAGATATTAATTCGACAATAACACCCTACAAACAGTTAATACAACCATTTTAGAAAGAGGACACAGGATGATCATTGGCGTACCTAAGGAAATCAAAAACCACGAATACCGTGTGGGAATGATCCCAGCTAGCGTGAGAGAACTTATCTCACATGGTCACCAAGTTTTAGTTGAGACCAATGCAGGTGCCGGCATTGGTTTTTCAGACGATGATTACATCGCTGTAGGCGCATCCATTCTTCCTACTGCTGCAGACGTCTTTGCGAAAGCAGACATGATTGTAAAAGTAAAAGAACCACAAGCCGTCGAGAGAGCAATGCTCCGCGAAGGGCAGATTTTATTTACTTATTTACACCTAGCACCAGATTTTCCACAAACTGATGAGCTAATCAAGAGCAAAGCTGTCTGTATAGCGTATGAGACTGTAACAGATAATATGGGTCGTTTGCCACTGTTAGCACCAATGTCAGAAGTAGCAGGTCGGATGTCTATCCAAGCTGGTGCACAAACGCTGGAAAAATCACACGGTGGCCGTGGTTTACTACTAGGTGGTGTACCTGGTGTTGAGCCTGCGAAAGTCGTTGTTGTTGGCGGTGGTGTCGTTGGTGCGAACGCAGCTCGTATGGCTGTTGGTCTTCGTGCTGACGTAACAATCCTAGACCGCAACGTAGATACACTGCGTAAACTAGACGAAGAATTCCAAGGCCGCGCGAAAGTGGTTTATTCTACAGAAGACGCGATTGAGAAGCATGTTCTAGAAGCTGACCTAGTGATTGGTGCAGTTCTAATCCCTGGTGCTGCCGCTCCTAAACTAGTAACAAAAGAGCACATCGCTAAGATGAAGTCAGGCGCAGCGGTCGTTGACGTAGCAATCGACCAAGGTGGCTGTTTTGAAACTTCTCACGCAACGACACACGCAGAGCCAACTTACATCGTTGACGAAGTTGTTCACTACTGTGTGGCTAACATGCCGGGTGCCGTTGCTCGCACATCAACATTTGCACTGAACAACGCAACACTACCTTACATCGTAAAACTCGCGAATAAAGGCTACCGTGAAGCGCTTCTAGCAGATAACGGTTTCCTAGAAGGCTTGAACGTTATCCACGGTAAAGTGACTTGTAAAGAGGTTGCTGAGAGCTTTGACCTAGAATACGTTGAACCAGCGCAAGCTATCGCAATGTTCAACTAATGACAAAATAACGCACAAATTGTCACGTTTTGTTTACAAAAGCCCACTGAGAAGTGGGCTTTTTTGTATAGAGCATTTAATTATAAAAAAGATCTAAAACTTATAAGCGCAAATTAAAATGTTTCGAGGTGTAACTGATTTAGCGCAAAATTCTGCCAATCTAACACGGTAACCACGTTCTTCAAGATAAAGTGCTTTATCTAAAGCAAGCCAAATCTCCAATGGTCGTTGAAATACCAACTGAACCAAACTCAAACGCTCCATCTGCCAAAAACGCTGCTCAGCCAAATATTCGAACTTCGAGAAGTCAATATCTTGAGTCAACTCGATATCCTTTCGCTCTGCGGCCCAATGGCACAAAGCTTCAAAACCATCACTTAATTGCGACTTACGAATACTCGGCACTGGTTGATATTCGGTCAACCCTAACGTTTGTCGCGTGATCAAATCAAACCCTAAGCGAAACACCATTTCTTGCTGACGATGACGGCGGACACGCTCACCTCCAGTCACAGTCTGTTGTAAAGGAATACGAAGCTCTTGCTTAGACAAAGAAAGAGAAGAAGCTCTGCCCTGCTCCGACATTGGCTGATATTGCTCAGACTGAATCAAATGGTAACAGCAAGGCGAGATTGTCATCGCGGCGATGCCGTTTTCGCTGCCGTACTGCATTAATCGAACATGGAGATCACCACATGCGTGTAACGCCACCGCATGTTGTGTCGGCTTAAACACGGCTTTTGCCGCAGAATCAAACGCGTCACCTTGAATAAACGTCATGTTCCAACGATGTTCATTCGCCGCTTGTTGCCCTGAATCACACAGCGCTTGTTGGAATTCGAAGCTCGTCACTGGCTGGTTCGTTTGTGTGGTAAGAATTCGCCCTAAATAGCCTTTTCCTGAACACCACTCTAACCATTCTTTGCCGTGATGATGTTGAATAGCCGCTTCGCCCATCGAACTTATTTGCTCTAACTTGCGGCCAGGAATACCACTGTCTAAACCGCGAGCAAGCTCCAATCCATTTAATGAAAGGGTTTCTAAGCGAGTAAGAGCGACAAGCGGTTCAAGATCAGGTAAACAAGTTCCGATCGCTTTAAATAAAAGCTCAGGTTCTGATTTGTATTCTTCGATCTGAGAAGGAGTAAGAGACGCTAACCAATGACACAACTGAGGGTGTTGCTCTTGCCAAGGTAATGATGCGTGAATGCTGCTTTTAAAGGGCTCAAATCGCCACAACGATTGATTCTCGATTAAGCAGTCATTAATAAATTGAAATTGCGTTTTCATAGCTCCCCCTACAACGAGCGCATTGTAGAGGGAATCGAAACTTGAATGAAGTGTTATCTGACCGGAAGCTCGATGTCTTTAAACATCTCTTCGATTTCCGTATTGGATTTAAGCGAGATCGCCTGTTCCACAACCGGACGAGTCAAGTGCGGTGCAAAGCGCTCCATAAAGTCGAACATGTAAGAGCGTAAGAACGTACCGCGACGGAAGCCAATGCTGGTCGTACTCGCACCAAACAAGTGGCTCGCATCAATCGCCACCAAATCGCCATCTTGGTCGTGATCGACTGCCATGCTCGCAATCACACCAACACCAACCCCCATACGAACGTAAGTCTTAATGACATCTGCGTCCGTAGCGGTAAATACTACTCGTGGTGTTAGACCTTCGCGGTTGAATGCGGTATCAAGCTCCGAGCGACCCGTAAAGCCAAACACGTAAGTCACCAGCGGATACGCCGCCAAATCGTGGATCGTTACTTTATCTTTCTTCGCTAGTGGATGGTCTTTTGGTACCACGATAGAGCGATTCCAGTGGTAACAAGGCAGCATGATCGCATCTTGATAAAGGTGAAGCGCTTCCGTTGCAATCGCAAAATTCGCCGTGCCTTTCGCGATGGCCTCAGACATTTGAGATGGTGTGCCTTGGTGCATGTGCAGTGACACTTTCGGGTAACGCGCTGTAAAGCCTTTAATCACATCAGGCAACGCATAACGTGCTTGGGTATGTGTAGTAGAAATGTTCAGCGTACCCATTTCAGGGTGGGTGTGCTCCCCTGCGACCGCTTTAATGCTTTCAACGCGAGCGAGGATCTCTTGAGAAATTCGCACGATTTCTTCACCAGCGGGTGTCACCTGCGTTAAGTGTTTACCACTTCGTTCGAAGATCTGAATACCCAATTCATCTTCTAGCAAACGTACCTGTTTACTGATACCCGGTTGGGATGTGTATAGGCTCTCTGCCGTCGCAGAAACATTCAGATTATGGTTCACAACCTCAACAATGTACTTCAGTTGTTGCAGCTTCATCGTAATCCCTTACTCATTTATCGAGATAATAACGTCATACCCATCGTGGCCGCCCTCCCGAGCATATGAATGCACACGATATAATGTTTAGTTATAACGTGTTAGCAACTAAATGAACAGTAATTTCTAACTTATACCCGAAGCTCATAGCAAGGTCGTTCAACGCTGCCAATATGCAAGGGGTTGAATCATTAAAAATAGGTTTTTTCAGGAGCTCACCGCATTCCCTGCTGATTTCCACAGGAAAACGTGTTTGGAGCAAAATAATCAGATAAATAGGGTGCCGAGAAAGATAAGATTCATGTATTCTTGAAAGCTGGACACAGAAAAGTAACAAGTAGTAGAAGCAAAGATATGAATTTGACTTTAATAATCGCTTTGGTTGCCATCCTACTGGTATTGATCCTTGGCTATAACATCATGTTGCAGTACAAGGTAAAAGTAGAGACCGCGAAAAGACAGGAGTCTGCTCGCTATGTGGCGCTGATTGACGGTACTGAAGAGCTCATCGGGCACGCTCATCATATTCCTTTCAGCAAGGACTTACTGCTGTGTCTTAACAACCGTATTCTTGATGCACTCGAAAGCATGCGCGACCTTGATCCAAAGAACAAGCAGCTCGTGCAGCGCATCGAAAACATGAAGCAGCAAATTTCTCAATTGAATGAGAGCAGCGCAAACGGCGAAAGCACCACATTCAAGATGCCGAGCAGCGATAAACAAGCCATTGTAATGTTAAAGCTCGTCAAACGTCTTCGTGATGCTGTTCGTAATGAGCACAACAAAGGCCGTTTAGATACGCAAACTTACGTAACAGAGAACGCGCGTCTGGAAACTATGCAGATTCGTATTAACATCGAAAACGTTATCAAGCGAGCGAACGATTCTATTGCTCGTGGCCAACCTGGTACCGCATTGCAACTGCTTCGTAAAGGCATTGATGCCCTAAGTACAAAGAACGATGCGTACTCGATTCAAGCAAAACAAAAGCTGGAAGAAATGCTTGGTGACCTAGACAAGAAACGCCAAGACAAGAATGAAGCAGAAATGCAGCAGCTTGCCGATAAAGAACGCGACAGTGATATGGATGCGCTCTTCGGCGAAAAGAAAAAGTGGTAAACTCTCCACAAGCTTTTCGCACTACTCGATTAAAGGCTGCGTTTGCGGCCTTTTTTGTATCTTGTTGTACCGTCCTAAATAAGG